>JAFGUY010000052.1 GCA_016938245.1 Candidatus Omnitrophota bacterium
GTGCGGGTTAGCAGTTTAGCTTTTAAGCCAGAGACACATACTTTTTATAGAGGTTTTAACCTCAAGGAGGAACAAGATATTCTCTCTCTTTATCCATCAAGGATAAGTTTAGCAGGGTCTCTCTTAATTTTCAAAGAAACTCGTTCTTTATAGAAAAAACTATCTTATTAACAGTAACACATATTATACGAGGAGGATTGAGATGGCAAACGTAAAGTTAGACGATATGATTAAATCCATAGAAGAGATGACAGTATTGGATCTTGCGGATTTAGTCAAGGCCCTGGAGGAAAAATTCGGGGTTAAGGCAAATATGCCGATTGCGGTTGCTCCAGTCGCAGGTGGCGTTGCCGCAGGTGGCCCGGCCGTAGAAGAAAAATCTACTTTTTCAGTAGTCCTGGCTAGCACTGGTGCGAATAAGATTGCGGTTATTAAAGAGGTGCGTACAATAACAAATCTTGGGTTAAAAGAAGCCAAAGATTTAGTTGATGGTGCTCCTAAACCTGTTAAGGAAGGCGCTACCAAAGAAGAAGCAGAAGAGATTAAGAAAAAACTTGAAGCAGCAGGCGCAACCGTCGAATTAAAATAGCAAAGCACAGCCATCAGGGACTGTCCCGCGACAAGAAGACCGATGAATGGGAGTCCAGCCAAAAGGCTGGTTGATTAATGATCAAACGCAAAAGTTTTGCTAAGCTTAAAGAAGTATACAATATACCCAATCTTTTAGATGTCCAGCTTGAGGCATTCCGTGAGTTTTTGCAGTTAGATGTCCCGCCGGCAGAAAGAAAGAATCAGGGGTTACAAGAAGTATTTTCCGAGCTCTTTCCTGTTGAAAGCGCAAATCGTGCGGTAAAGCTTGAGTTTATAAGTTATTCTTTAGGCAAGCCAAAATATAATATCTCCGAGTCCAAAATAAGAAGCCTGACATACGCCCTCCCTCTTAAGGTTAGATTCCGCCTTACTACACCAAAGGAGGCTAAAGAGCAGGATGCTTATTTCGGAGAGCTCCCGCTTATGACCGATACCGGAACTTTTATTATTAACGGGGATGAGCGCGTAGTAGTAAGCCAGTTGCAGAGGTCTCCCGGAGTTTCTTTTGAAGAAGAGGAGCATTCCACCGGTAAAAAGATATTTTACGGAAGGGTTATCCCTTATCGCGGTGCATGGCTTGAATTTAAATATGACCTTACCGAAACAATACTTGCTTATGTTGACCGCCGCAGGAATTTCCCCGCAACACAAATTCTAAGGATTTTAGGTTTTTCCGAAGATAAAGATATAATCGCTGCATTCGGTAAAGAATACCCCGAGATTATTAATACTCTTAAGAAAGATTACACCAAAAATAAAGAAGAGGCATACACGGATTTTTGCCGCAAGATGCGGCCTACGGAGCCGGTTACAAAAGAAGCAGCAGAGGCTTTATTTTACAGGTTATTCTTTGATCCGGCACGCTATGACCTTGAAAGGGCGGGAAGGTTTATATTAAACAGGAAATTAGGGATGAGTGTTTCTTTGGATAAGAGAATATTAGATTCAGATACCGTAATTAAGGTAATAGAATACTTAATTAACCTCAATTCGGATATAGGCAAGATTGATGATATAGATCATTTAGGGAACCGCCGTATTAAGACTGTCGGAGAATTAGTTCAGAATCAGGTGCGCATCGGTTTAAGCAGGGTAGAAAGGTCCATCCGCGAAAGATTAAGCCTGCTTGGGGAGTATGATAATCTTAATGTGCATTACCTGATTAATTCTAAGCTTCTCTCAAATCAGATACGTGATTTCTTTGCCCGTTCACAGCTCTCTCAATTTATGGATCAGATAAATCCGCTTGCAGAGATGACCCATAAGAGAAGATTAAGCGCTTTAGGCCCGGGAGGCTTATCGCGCGAACGCGCTGGTTTCGAAGTAAGGGATATACACCCGTCTCATTACGGGAGAGTCTGCCCTATTGAAACTCCTGAAGGCCCGAACATAGGCTTAATCGCATCACTTAGCACATTTGCCCGGGTTAATAATTTAGGGCTTTTAGAGACTCCTTATCGCAAGGTTGAAGATGGCCGGGTTTCTAAAAAGATTGAATACCTTACTGCTGATATTGAAGAAGGTAAGATTATTGCTCAGGCTGATGTCCCTCTTGATGAAGACGGATATTTTGTAGAAAAAGAGGTATCCTGCCGCTATAAAGATGATTTTCCTAAGGTGTCAGCAAAACAAGTTCAATATATGGATGTATCTCCTAAACAGCTTGTTTCCGTAGCCGCAGCATTAATCCCCTTCTTGGAGCATGATGATGCAAACAGGGCGCTGATGGGTTCAAATATGCAACGCCAGGGAGTGCCTCTTATGATTACCGAGGCACCGATTGTTGCAACTCAAATGGAGGAGAAGGTAGCGCGCGATTCCGGCACAGTAGTTGTAGCCGAAGATAACGGTAAGGTTACGAGCGTCGATTCGTCAGCTATTACTGTCGGAAAAAGAATCTATCATTTAAAGAAATTCCTGCGTACCAATAATGATACTTGTTTAAACCAGAGGCCCATAGTTAAACTCGGGGATAGAATAGAAAAAGGGGATATAATTGCAGACGGCATAGCTACTAAAGAAGGAGAGCTGGCTTTAGGTAAGAATGTTTTAGTAGCTTTTATGCCTTGGCGCGGTTATAACTTTGAAGACGCTATACTTATCAGCGAGAAACTTGTAAAGGAAGACACTTTTACATCTATACATATAGAAGAATTTGAGATAGAGGCTACAGAGACACGCCTTGGCAATGAAGAGATAACCCGTGATATCCCTAATGTCAGCGAAGAGGCATTAGCCAACCTTGATGAAAACGGTATAATTTGTATCGGTTCAGAAGTTGCCCCCGGGGATATATTGGTAGGCAAAATTACCCCTAAGACCGATTCTGAGCCTTCTCCGGAAGAAAGGTTATTACGGGCAATATTCGGAGAAAAAGCCGGAGATGTAAGGGATACTTCTCTAATTGTGCCTCCGGGAGTAGAGGGTGTTGTTATAGATGTGCATGTATTTGCCCGCAAGGACCGCGGCAGGAAGACAAAAGAGGGAAAAACAAAGGAATTAGCAAAGATACGCGAATTAAAAGCATATTATAAGCAGGAGATAGAATTTGTTCAGACCGAGAAGGTAGTCAGGCTTTCACAGCTCCTCGGCATTGATAAGAAAAAGGTAGAGAAATACGATTTTAGCGATAACGAAGAGGCGAAAATATTAGCCGCCTCTTTTGATGAACAAGTACAGGAGCTCATTGCAGAAGAAGAGCAGGAGATCGAAAAAGTACGAAGAGGCGATGAGCTTCCCGCCGGAGTGTTAAAGAGAGTAGTAGTTTATATTGCCACCAAGCGCAGGATTGCCGAGGGAGATAAATTAGCCGGCCGGCATGGTAATAAAGGGGTTGTCGCAAGAATAGTCCTTGAAGAGGATATGCCTTATCTATCAGACGGTACACCTGTTGAGGTAGTGCTTAATCCACTAGGTGTCCCTTCGCGTATGAATGTAGGCCAGATACTGGAATGCCATTTAGGCTGGGCAGCAAAGGTGTTGGGGCTTCATGTATCAACGCCTGTTTTTGACGGTGCAAGCGAGGCAGAGATTAAAGATATGTTAAAGAAAGCAGGCTTACCGCAAGAAGGTAAAACTACTCTTTATGACGGCTATACCGGCGAGCCTTTTCAGAATAAAGTTACCGTAGGCCAGATGTATATTATGAAACTTATTCATTTGGTTGACGAGAAGATACATGCCAGGTCCATAGGCCCTTATTCATTAGTTACGCAGCAGCCATTAGGAGGAAAGGCGCAGTTCGGCGGCCAGAGATTAGGGGAGATGGAAGTTTGGGCATTGGAGGCGTATGGTGCGGCATTTAGCCTTCAGGAGATGTTGACGGTAAAAAGCGACGATGTCTCAGGGAGGACACGTATTTATGAAGCTATTGTTAAAGGCGAGCAGCGCTTGACTCACGGTACTCCGGAGTCATTCAATGTTTTAATTAAAGAATTGCAGGGTCTGGGATTGGATATCCGGACAGAAAAGGCAAAATAATGGATGAAATAGTCTCCTTCGATAGTATTTCAATCAGGATAGCATCAGGACAGGTTATAAAATCTTGGTCTAAGGGTGAAGTAAAGAAGGCCGAGACAATTAATTACCGGACATTAAAGCCTGAAAAAGACGGGTTATTCTGCGAAAAGATATTCGGCCCTGTGCGTGACTGGGAGTGTAACTGCGGTAAGTACAAGGGGATTAAATTTAAAGGTATTACCTGCGACCGTTGCCAGGTTACTGTGGACCGTTCAAGTGTGAGGCGTGAGCGCATGGGTAATATTGAGTTAGCAACCTCGGTTACCCACATCTGGTTTTTTAAGGCAGTTCCTTCGTGTATGTCCGCATTACTGGATATAGGTTTACGCGATTTAGAGAAAATTATTTATTACGAGGAATATGTTGTGGTTGACCCGGGAACTTCGCCTTTAAAGAAGAAAGAACTTCTTTCTGAAGAGCAATATCAGGAGGCTTTAAGTAAGTACGGCGCTAATTTCAAGGCTAAGATAGGGGCTGAAGCAATACGCGAGCTTTTGAAGGAACTGGATCTTGATGCTCAATGCAGGAAACTGCGAAAGAGCCTTGAAAAATCAAAAGATGCGTTAGGCAACCGTAAGGTATTAAAAAGCCTTAAAGTTATAGAAGATTTTAAGAAATCAGGGAATCATGCAGAATGGATGGTTTTGGATATATTGCCGGTTATACCTCCGGATTTAAGGCCGCTTGTTCCTCTTGACGGAGGAAGATTTGCAACCTCTGATCTTAACGATTTATACCGCCGCGTAATCAACAGAAATAACCGCCTGAAGAAATTAATGGAGTTAAATGCCCCGGAGATTATAATACGTAACGAAAAACGCATGCTGCAGGAGGCTGTAGATGCTTTGTTAGATAACGGCAGGCACGGTAAAGCGGTTATGGGCGCAAATAACCGGCCGCTAAAGTCCCTTTCTGATATGTTAAAGGGTAAACAGGGAAGGTTTAGGCAGAACCTTTTAGGCAAGCGAGTTGATTATTCCGGCCGTTCAGTAATTGTGGTAGGGCCCGAGCTAAAACTTCATGAATGCGGGCTTCCTAAGCAGATGGCTTTGGAATTATTTGAGCCTTTTATTATAAAAAAGTTAAGAGAAAAAGGTTTTGTGCATACCATAAAAGGCGCACGCAGGATGGTTGAACGCGGGAAGATTGAAGTATGGGATATTTTAGATGAAGTTATCAAAGACCACCCGGTTCTATTAAACCGCGCCCCTACATTGCACCGTTTAGGAATCCAGGCTTTTCAACCGCTTCTTATAGAAGGTAAGTCTATTAAAATACACCCGCTTGTTTGTACTGCTTTTAACGCTGATTTTGACGGTGACCAGATGGCAGTGCATGTGCCTCTTTCATTGGAGTCCCAGCTTGAGGCAAAAATATTAATGTTCTCGGCGAATAATGTATTTTCTCCTGCTGACGGCAGGCCTGTAGTTGCCCCGACACAGGATATCATTCTGGGAGTCTCTTATTTGACTAAAGAAAAGCCGGGTGCAAAAGGAGAAGGAAAGGCATTCTCAGATAGCGACGAGGTAATTATAGCTTATAATGACGGCGCAGTAGACTTAAACGCCGGCATATCTTTAAGGGTTCAAAGTCTCTTTGACTTAGATGATAAAAGACTGAACGTAGCCAAACAAAATATTACAACTACTGTAGGTAGGGCAATTTTTAATCAGGTATTACCTAAAGAATTCGGTTTTGTAAATAAAGAATTAAATAAACCTAAGGTTTCAGATATTGTGGTTGAGTGTTATAAAAGATTTGGGCACGGTGCTACAATTGATCTTTTGGACGATATTAAAAAGTTGGGATTTGAAATTGGTACTCTGGGAGGGATATCTATAGGTATAGATGATCTCTGTATCCCTGCGGAGAAAAAGGATGTATTAGCAGAAGCTCGTGCCAGGGTAACAAAAGTTGAAGAACAGTACCGAAAAGGCGTCATTACCGACAGTGAAAGAAAAGCCAAGATTATCGATATCTGGACTCATGCTACAGATGAGGTCTCTGATCTTTTGTTTAAGGGGATGGACCGTTTTAATCCAATATTTATGATGGCTGATTCGGGGGCCCGCGGCTCAAGGCTTCAGGTCCGCCAGCTTGCGGGTATGCGCGGATTAATGGCTAAGCCTTCAGGTGAAATTATAGAAAGCCCTATTACAGCTAATTTTAAAGAGGGTTTAAATGTTTTGGAATATTTTATTTCAACTCACGGTGCGCGTAAGGGTTTAGCTGATACCGCTTTAAAGACCGCAGATGCGGGTTATTTAACTCGTAGGCTCGTTGATGTTGCGCAGGAGGTTATAGTGGCCGAGGATGATTGCGGTACATTAAACGGCATAACCGTATCGGCGATTATCGAGGGCGATGAAGAGGTTGTTTCATTGAAAGACCGGATCGTAGGAAGAGTGGCGCTTGATAATATAGTAGATATTATTACTGATGAAGTTATTGTAGAGGCAGGTAGTGAGGTTACCGAAGATAAGGCTGATATGATAGAGAGACTTGGCATTGAGAAGATACGAATCCGCAGCGTCCTCACTTGCGAAAACGGACGCGGGGTTTGTACTAAATGTTACGGTAGGAATCTGGCTACCGGAAGAGTGGTGGAGTTAGGAGAGGCAGTAGGTGTTATAGCCGCGCAGAGTATAGGCGAGCCGGGAACGCAGCTTACCATGAGGACTTTTCATATCGGAGGTACGGCTTCCAGAAAAATCGAGCAGTCATTTATAAAATCAAAGAATAAAGGGATTATTAAGTATCATAACCTAAGGGTTACCTCTAAAAATAAAGAATTCGTTGTTTTAAACCGTAACGGTTTTGTCAGTATTAATGATAAACAGGGCAGAGAATTGGAGCGTTTCCCCGTGCTGCAGGGTGCCTTTATCAGCATAGCAGACGGCGGAGAAATTAATAAGGATATTTCTTTTGTCCAGTGGGATCCATATACTATACCGGTTTTAACTGAAGTTGCAGGGATAGTAAAATACGAAGATTTAAAAGAGGACGTTACTGTCAAAGAGGAGCTAAATTCAGTTACCAAGCTTACTGAGCGTGTAGTCGTTGAACATAAACAAGAGTATCATCCTCAGATAATTATTCTTGATTCCTCCCGGGCAGTTGCGGGTATTTATCCTATTCCAATCGGAGCGCATATATTGGTTAAAGACGGACAGCAGATAAATGGCGGTGATCTTTTGGCTAAAATTCCGCGTATGGTAGTTAAAACCAGGGATATTACCGGAGGGCTTCCCCGAGTTGCCGAATTATTTGAGGCCAGAAGGCCTAAGGATCCTGCTGTTATCAGCGAAATCGACGGATTTGTAGAATTCGGAGAGACTAAGAAAGGCCAGCGCGTCATCATCGTAAAATCTACAACCGGCATGCAAAGGGAATATGTGATACCTCATGGCAAACATCCTAATGTTTATAAGGGGGATAAAGTTGATGCCGGGCAGCAATTAACCGAGGGGCCGGTAGTCTTGCAGGATATCCTGCAAGTTTGCGGAGATAAGATTCTTCAGGAATACCTAGTTAATGAGGTTCAGGAAGTTTACCGTCTTCAGGGTGTACGTATAAATGATAAGCATATTGAAGTTATTATCCGCCAGATGCTTAAGAAAGTAAGGGTAGAGGACCCCGGAGATACGGAATTCTTAGCTACTCAACAGGTGGATAAATGGATTTTTCAGAAAGAAAATTCCCGGGTTATTAAAAAGGGTGGTAAACCGGCGGTAGCTACTCCTTTATTATTAGGTATCACCAAGGCTTCTTTGACTACCGAGAGTTTTATTTCTGCAGCCAGTTTTCAGGAGACAATCAGGGTATTGACTGAGGCTGCTACCTCCGGAAAGCGGGATGAACTCTTTGGATTAAAAGAGAATGTTATAGTCGGGCATCTGATCCCCGCAGGCACAGGATTTTCCAGCCACAGGAATATTGAAGTCGTTAAGGTTACGAAAGAAGATAAAGTTTCAACCGACAAACAGGATAAATAAAAGAACAGGATAACTAAAATATGCCTACAATTTTACAATTAATCAGATCCGGAAGAATATCTAAGCATAAAAAAAGCAAATCTCCCGCATTAAAGTCTTGCCCTCAGAGAAGAGGTGTTTGCCTGCAGGTGCGTACCATGACGCCTAAAAAGCCTAACTCTGCCTTGCGTAAGATTGCCAGAGTAAGGCTTACTACAGGAATAGAGGTGACTGCCTATATACCCGGAGAAGGGCATAATTTACAGGAGCACTCCATAGTTTTAGTAAGGGGCGGTAGAGTTAAGGATTTACCCGGGGTAAGATACCATATAGTAAGGGGCACATTGGATGCTGCTGGGGTAAGTGCCAGAAGAAGAGGACGTTCTAAATACGGAGCGAAGAGGCCAAAATAGTTAGCCAGTTAGCCGGTTATTCGGTTTAACAGGCAAACAGGCAGCTGACGAACAGGATAACTAAAAATGAGACGAAGAAAAGCGCAGGAAAAAGAGATATTAGCAGACCCGAAATTTGACAGTAAGGTTGTAGCGAAGTTTATTAATATGGTTATGCTTAAAGGAAAGAAATCAATCTCTGAAAGGATAGTCTACGGGGCATTTGAGATTGTAAAAAAGAACCTTAATGAGCAGGATATCCTTAAGGTCTTCTATAAGGCGTTAGATAATGTGCGTCCTCGCCTTGAAGTTAAGCCTCGCCGTGTAGGCGGAGCTACTTATCAGATTCCTATTGAGGTAAGGCAGGAGCGCGGAACATCAATTGCCCTTCGCTGGATACGTGATTTTGCGCAGAACAAAAAAGGAAAACCGATGGAGCAGAAGCTTGCTGAAGAGATTATCTCTGCTTATAAAGGAGAGGGGTCAGCGATAAAAAAGAGGGATGATACGCATAAGATGGCCGAGAGCAATAAGGCCTTTGCGCATTTTAGATGGTAATGGAGAAAATAAATTTAGAAAAATTAAGGAATATCGGGATAATCGCGCATATTGATGCCGGTAAGACTACAACCAGCGAACGTATATTATTCTATACAGGAAAGAATTATAAGCTGGGAGAGGTCTATGACGGCACTGCTACTATGGACTGGATGGTGCAGGAGAAGGAAAGAGGAATTACCATTACTTCAGCTGCTACTACTTGTATCTGGAAGGATATTCAGATTAACCTCATTGATACCCCGGGGCATGTGGATTTTACTATTGAGGTGGAAAGGTCTTTAAAGGTTTTAGACGGAGCGGTAGTAGTTTTCTGCGGGGTAGGGGGAGTTGAGCCGCAGTCAGAGACAGTCTGGCGCCAGGCTGACCGTTATGAAGTCCCAAGAATTGCTTTTGTAAATAAAATGGACAGGACCGGAGCTAATTTCCCGGAAGTTATTGGCCAGATACATAAGAGGTTGGGTGCAAATGCCGCGGCCATTCAGCTTCCTTTCGGAAAAGAGGCCGGTTTTAATGCTATTATCGACTTGGTAGAAAGAAAATTGGTTCATTATAAAGACGATTTAGGCAAAGACGTTGAGATAAAAGATATCCCTCCCGAGCCGATGCCGGAAGTATTAAAGTACCATACATTAATGGTTGAGAAACTTGCAGAGGTCGACGATAAGATCATGGAGGACTACCTGCATAACAAGGAGATTAGTATCGCAGATTTAAAAGCCGCAATAAGAAAAAATGTTATTGCTAATAAATTTGTCCCGGTCCTTTGCGGCTCTTCTTTTAAGAATAAAGGGGTGCAGTTGGTTTTAGATGCGGTTAGAGATTATCTCCCTTCTCCGCTTGACCTTCCCCCCATAAAAGGGACTAATCCTGAAACGCAGGAATTTCAGGAGATTGAGTCTTCAGAAAAAGCTCCTTTTTGCGCCCTTTGTTTTAAAGTAGCCACAGACCCGTATGTTGGAAAGATTAATTATATTCGTGTCTACTCGGGGACATTAGACGCAGGTACCTATATATATAATGCTTCGAAAAGGGAGAGAGAAAGGGTTACTAAAATCGTTAAGATGCACGCTAATCACCAGGAGATGATTAATAGTATAACCTGCGGAGAAATTGCTGCCGCTGTAGGATTAAAGGGGACTAAAACAGGGGATACGCTTTGCACAGAGAAGAATCCTATACTTATTGAAGCTATGCGTTTTCCTGAGCCGGTGCTTCAGCAGGCTATTGAGCCTAAATCCAAAGACGCACAGGAAAAACTAGGGCTTGCTTTGCACAAATTAGAGGAAGAAGATCCTTCCTTCAGAGTAAGTTACAATCAGGAGACCGGACAGACGCTTATTGCAGGCATGGGTCAGTTGCATCTGGAGATTATTATTGACAGGATTTTACGCGAATTTAACGTTGAAGCAGGGGTAGGCCAGCCTCAGGTAGCATATCGTGAGACATTGACTAAGAAAATTAGGTCAGTGGGTAAGTTTATATCTCAAAGCGGCGGTCGTGGCCAGTACGGCCATTGTGTTTTAGAGATGGAGCCGCAAGAGACGCCCGGATTAGGAATAACTTTTGAAGATAAGATTAAGAGCGGGGCAATACCGCGTGAATTTATACCGGCGGTAAAACAGGGAATTATGGGTTCAGCAAAAAACGGTGTTTTGGCAGGTTATCCGGTTACTGATGTAAAATGTATTTTAGTGGATGGATCTTTTCACGAAGTTGATTCTTCGGAATTAGCCTTCAAGATGGCAGGGTCTTTAGCTTTTAGCGACGGGTTAAGAAGGGGCGGCCCGATTTTGTTAGAGCCGATTATGGATATAGAAGTTGTAGTGCCTGAAGAATTTATGGGCCAGGTCATCGGTGATTTAAGCTCACGCAGGGCAAAGATAATCTCGCTTGCACAGCGTCTTAATCTGCGTACTGTCCGCGCGAATATCCCATTAGCCGAAGTTTTTAATTACGCGACGATATTAAGGTCATTGACACAGGGGCGTGCATCATATACAATGGAGCCTTCTTTTTACACGGAAGTGCCTTCACATATATCAGAAAAGATTATTACGGGTTTTGCTTCCGCGGGTTCAACTAGAAAAAGTATTTAAAATAAGGAGGAAAGAAATGGCTAAAGAAAAGTTTGTAAGGAGTAAGCCACACGTGAATATCGGGACCATCGGCCACATTGACCACGGTAAGACTACTCTGACCGCAGCAATTACCAATGTTTTGGCAAAGATGGGCAAGGCAACCGCGAGAGAATACGCAGATATCGCCAAGGGCGGTACTGTGAGGGATGAGACAAAGGTAGTTACCATTCAGGTAGCTCATGTTGAATACGAGTCAGATTCCCGTCACTATGCGCATATTGATTGCCCCGGCCATGCCGACTATATTAAGAATATGATTACCGGAGCTGCCCAGATGGACGGAGCTATTCTGGTTGTCTCTGCCGCTGACGGCCCTATGCCTCAGACCAGGGAACACATTCTATTGGCCCGTCAGGTTAACGTTCCTTCTATGGTAGTATTCTTAAATAAAGTTGACCTAGTTACCGATAATGAGCTTTTAGACTTGGTGGAAATGGAAGTAAGAGAGTTGCTTACCAAATACGGTTTTCCGGGAGACAAGACTCCGATTATAAGAGGTAGTTCGTCCAAGGCATTAGCTGCTGCTAATGACCCTAATAGCGCTGATTGCAAACCGATTTTAGATTTGATTAAGGCTTGCGACGAATTTATACCTTTACCGGTAAGGGATTTGGATAAGCCGTTACTTATGGCAGTTGAGGATGTTTTTAGTATTGAAGGTAGAGGTACGGTAGGCACAGGAAGGATTGAACGAGGCAAGGTAAAGCTTAATGATACTGTAGAGTTAGTCGGTTTAAGGCCGGAGGTTAAATCAACGGTTTGTACCGGTATTGAAATGTTCCGCAAGCTTCTTGATGAAGGCCAGGCAGGAGATAACGTCGGGCTTTTATTAAGAGGTGTGGAAAGAAAAGATATTGAGCGCGGGATGGTTATTGCCGCACCTAAGTCGATTACCCCGCATACTAAGTTTAAGGCACAGGTTTATATTCTGACTAAAGAAGAAGGCGGAAGGCATACCCCGTTTTTCAAAGGCTACAGGCCGCAGTTCTATTTCCGTACTACTGATGTTACCGGAAACGTTGCTTTGCCTGCGGGAGTTGAGATGGTTATGCCCGGAGACAATATAAACTTAGAAGTAGAATTAATTATACCTATTGCTATGGAGAAGGAATCGCGTTTTGCCATCCGCGAAGGAGGCCATACGGTAGGCGCAGGTGTTGTTACTGAGGTTATTGCTTAAAACATATGTCAAGCGAACAGAAGATACGCATAAAATTAAAAGCCTATGACCACCGCCTTTTGGATCAGGCGGTGGTTGAGATTGTTGATACGGTAAAAAGGACCGGCGCTAAAATTTCCGGTCCCGTACCTTTACCTAAGAAAAGGGAGGTATATACTGTTTTGCGTTCTCCGGTAATTGACAAGAAATCGCGCGAGCAGTTTGAATTATCTACGCATAAAAGGCTTATTGATATATTTGAGCCTACGGCTAAGACGATTGATGCGTTGAGGAAACTTAACTTGCCTGCGGGGGTGGATGTAGAGATAAAATGACAGGGATATTAGGTAAAAAGATAGGTATGACTCAAGTTTTCGCTGAAGACGGTGCTTTAGTAAGCGTTACAGCTATTGAGGCAGGGCCTTGTCCGGTGTTGGCAGTAAAAGATAAGAGCCTGCAACTTGGTTTTGATGAGGTAAGCGAGAAGCGCCTCAAGAAACCTGTCTCGGGCTATTTCAAGAAGATAAATATACCTTGTCGTAAGTTTATAAGGGAGATCCCAAAGGATCCTGTTAAAGAATATAAGGCCGGGGATGAATTAAAAGTAGATATTTTTTCTCCCGGAGATTTTGTAGATGTTACGGGTATTTCAATCGGTAAAGGTTTTCAGGGAGGCATGAAGCGTTGGCACTGGAGGGGGGGGCCTGGAACCCATGGCTCTACTTCTCATCGCCGTGTCGGTTCCATAGGTTCGACTACAACTCCCGGGCGGGTTTGGAAGGGCCATCATATGCCAGGACATATGGGGGCAGAAAGAGTAACACTACAGAATTTAAAGGTTGTTAAGGCTGATATTGAGAATAATATTCTTTTAGTCGAAGGCGGTATCCCCGGTTTTAAAAACGGGTATGTTATTATAAGGAAGGCCAAGAAAAAGGGAAATAAACCCGCAAATCTTAAGGTGCCTATAGAAAAAAAGGCAAAAAAATAAGCGATGGAAGCAAATACCTTACCTATATATAATGTTGACGGAAAAGAAGTGGATAGCATTAAGCTGAATTCTTCGGTATTTGACGGAACGGTGAATAATGATGCCATCTATCAGGCGGTTAACTTATTCCGTGCTAACCAGAGAAAGGGCTTGGCTGCAACCAAAACCAGAGGAGAGGTATCCGGAGGAGGCAAGAAGCCATGGAAACAAAAGGGTACAGGTAGGGCGCGCGTAGGTTCAACCCGTTCCCCTCTATGGAGGCATGGAGGCGTTGTCTTTGGCCCGCATCCTAGAGATTTTTCCTATACTATCCCCAATAAAATAAAACTGGTTGCCTTAAAATCGGGTTTAAATGCTAAGGTAAATGAAAATAATTTTATTATCCTGGATAATTTTAAAATTGCTGAACCTAAGGTAAAATATGCGCTTAAGGTCTTTTCTAATCTGAAAATAAATAACGGAAAAACAAAAAGTAAACTAAGTGTCCTTTTACTTTTAGATAAGCTGGATGAGGCCTTAAAGCTATCTTTAAGAAATATAGATTTTCTTGATTTTAATATTGCCCAGAATGCCAATGTTTATGAAGTCTTAAAAAACAAGAAATTAGTCGTTACAAAAAGTGCTTTAACCAAATTAGTTGATAGGCTGAAGAGATGAACTACGCACAGGATATAATAAAAGCCCTTATACGCACTGAAAAATCAACTCAGTATGAGCCGGCAGGAAAGTATCTTTTTCTGGTAAATAATTCGGCAAATAAAATCCAGATTAAGCGCGCGGTAGAAGATGTTTATAAAGTAAAGGTCGAGGATGTGAATACCTTTATATCTGCCGGTAAAGCCAAAAGAGTCCGCTACCATCTGGGAAGGACTGCTAACTTAAAGAAGGCAGTTGTAACCTTAAAAGAAGGGCAGAAAATAACGGTTGCTTAAATAAAATGGGCCTAAAATATTTTAAACCTACAACACCTTCGCGCCGGCATATGACCGGGCCGGATTTTAAAGAGGTAACTAAGGATACTCCGGAGAAAGCACTTCTTCTTCCTTTAAAGAAGACCGGGGGCAGGAATGCCTATGGCAGGATAACTTCACGCCATCGCGGTGGCGGACATAAGCGGATGCTCAGGATTATTGATTTTAAGCGCAATTTATTTGAATCTCCGTGTAAGGTGGTAGCTATTGAATATGACCCAAACCGTTCTTCAAGAATAGCTTTAGTCGAATACCCTGATAAAGAAAGAAGATATATATTAGCGCCTGTGGGATTAAGCGTAGGGCAGTCAATTGTATCTTCTAACCAAAAGGATGCAGAGATTACTACCGGTAATTGCCTTCTTTTAAGGCACATCCCCTCGGGGACGATGGTCCATAATATAGAATTAAAAAAGGGTTCTGGCGGGCAGATTGTCCGCTCCGCAGGGTCGAGTGCGCAGATTATGTCTAAAGAGGGGGATTATGCACATATAAAACTCCCTTCGGGTGAAGTAAGGTTAGTCAGCCTTGATTGCCATGCAACTATCGGGCAGGTCGGGAATGTTGAACATGAAGCGCTTTATTTAGGTAAAGCCGGAAGAAATAGATGGTTAGGGATTAAACCGCAATCCAGAGGAGTAGTAATGAATCCTGTTGATCATCCTCATGGAGGCGGAGAAGGTAAATCTCCTCAGGGCAATCCTCATCCGTCAACCCCATGGGGCAAACCGACTAAAGGTTACAAAACCAGAAACCCTAATAGGTATTCTAACAAATTTATTGTAAAGAGAAGGAAATAAAATATGCCGCGTTCATTAAAGAAAGGCCCGTTTGTGGAAGAGAGATTATTAAGAAAAGTTGACCAGCAGCGTAAGTCCGGTACGCGACAGGCAATTAAAACCTGGTCGCGCAGGTCAACGATTATACCTGATTTTGTAGGGCTTACCTTTGCCGTATATGATGGCAAGAAACACGCTCCGGTATTTATTACCGAAAATATGGTGGGGCATAAGTTAGGTGAATTCGCGCCTACGCGTATTTTCAGGAAACACGGCGGCGTAAAAGCTAAGAAGGCTCTGGAGAAGACTTAATGATTGCTAAAGCAGAGGGGAAATTCTTAAGAATATCACCGAGCAAGGTCAGTCAGGTTATGAACCTTATCCGGGGTAAGAGTGCTAAGGAAGCGGTTAGTATATTATTCCATCTTAATAAGCGCCCAAAGGAATATCTTATAAAAATACTTAAGAGCGCTATTGCCAACGCCAAGGTTAAGGGTTTTAATATTGAACAACTATATATATCTAAAATTGTATGTAACCCGGGGCCAAGCTGGAAGAGGTTTAAAGCAGCTGCTTTCGGCCGTGCGCAACCGATATTAAAAAGGACTTCCCACATAAAAATAGAACTAGATTTAAAAAAATAGTTATCCGGTTAACCTGTTATCCTGTTTAAACAGGCAACCGGAGAACTGACTAACAGGAGAACTAAAGAGATGGGTCAAAAGGTAAGCCCCCTAGTATTAAGATTAGGCTTTATCCGTAACTGGAACAGCCGTTGGTTTGCTTCTCCTAAAGATTACTCCAAATTCATATACCAGGATTATAATGTCCGCAAGTTTATAAAAAAGAGGTTCAAGCAGGCGGCAGTATCTAAAATTGTTATTGAGCGTCTGGCGGATAAAATTAAGGTTAGAATATTTAGTGCCCGCCCGGGAATCTTTATCGGAAGGCACGGTGATGATATTGAGCGTTTAAGAGAAGATTTAAATAGTATGATTAAGCAGGAGGTAGCTATTGATATCGAAGAGGTAAAGAACCCTGCCTGGGATGCCCAGTTGGTAGCAGAAAATATTGCCTATCAGCAGGAGAAGAGAGTGGCTTTCCGCCGGGCAGTTAAACGCGCTATGGAACAATCTATGAACTCCGGGGTTAAAGGTATCAGGGTATCTTGTTCCGGGCGCTTAAACGGGGCAGAGATGTCGCGTACAGAGATGTATAAGCAGGGGAAGGTTCCGCTTCAGACATTGCGCGCGGATATAGATTACGGTTTTGCCGAGGCTTTAACTACTTATGGGCTTATCGGAGTTAAGGTATGGATATACAAAGGCGACATATTAGGCAAAGAAAAGCCAAAAGAAGGTTCCGGGCAAAGAAACGAAGCTCAAAGCATTAAGGAGGCGAAGTAATATGGCTTTAATGCCTAAGAGAGTTAAATACCGTAAGTTGCAGAAAGGCCAGCGTAGGGGTATTGCTACTTCCGGTTATGAGCTTTCTTTCGGAGAGTTCGGGTTAAAGAGCCTGGATAATGGGTGGCTTAAAAATAACCAGATTGAGGCTGTGCGCGTTATTATTGCCCGTCAGCTACACAAAGGTGGAAAGCTTTGGATTAGGGTTTTTCCGGATAAGTCCATAACCAAGAAGCCAGCAGAAGTGCGTATGGGTAAAGGCAAGGGAGACCTTGATCATTGGGTTGCGGTAGTCAAAAGAGGCAAGATATTGCTTGAAATAGGAGGGGTACCGGAAGAGTATGCCCGTCAGTGTTTCCGTCTCGTAGCTTACAAGCTTCCCCTCAGGACAAAATTCGTAACCCGGGTACATAAATAAAATGGTAAAGAGAGAAAAAACAAAAGATCTTTTAAACTTATCGCGGCAGGAGCTTTTAGAAAAAGAAAAAGGATTAAAGGAAGAACTCTTTAAACTTAACCTCTTCCGTTATGCGGGCAGGGTTGAGAAACCGCATATGTTTTCTTTAGTCAAAAGGGATATAGCGCGTATTCAGACTCTCTTAAATTCGAAGAAAGAAGAAAAAAATGGGTAAGAGAAAAGAATTTGTTGGCATAGTAGTAAGCGATAAGATGCAAAAAACGGCGGTAGTAAAAGTTATGCAAATGACCAAGCATCCTAAGTATTCGCGTATTAATAAAGTATATAATAAGTTTAAGGCGGATGACCAGAATGGGGTAGCAAAGGCAGGGGATATTGTCCGTATTGAAGAAACCCGTCCTCTCTCCAAAGATAAACGTTTTCGGGTGGTGGAGGTAATTAAAAAGGCGCAGGCCCTTGATATTGAGAAGATCGAGGAGATTAAATAATGATTCAGCTGCGTTCTATATTAGATGTAGCGGATAATACCGGGGCCAAAAGGGCTGCGATGATCGGGGTTTTGAATAAAAAGAATTGCCCTTATGCTGAGATTGGCGATATTATCAATGTAAATATCAAGGAATCTTCCCCCGGAGCAACTATAAAAAAGGGCGAGAAGGCCAGGGCAGTTATAGTTAGGACCAGGCATCCTATAAGAAGGCCTGACGGTTCTATTCTAAGATTTGACCGTAATGCGATAGTATTTATCGATATACAGTCAAATCCCAGAGGGACACGCGTATTCGGGCCTGTGGCACGCGAACTAAGGGAAAAGAATTTTACTAAAATTATATCTCTGGCTCCTGAAGTTATATAAATGTTAAAGATAAGAAAAGGCGATACGATTCGCGTAACTAAAGGTAAGGATAAAGGAAAGACCGGAAAGGTTTTAGCGGTTTATCTTTCTTTAGAGAAGGCCCTTGTTGAAGGAATAAATTTAGCCAAGAAGCATAAACGCCAGACCCGCCAGGAAGAGAAAGGCGGTATTGTTTCAATAGAGATGCCCTTAAGCATAGCTAATATTGCTTTAATCTGCAAAAGTTGCAACCGTCCAACCAGGGTGGGTTTTTCGATATTGAAAGACGGCAGTAAGGCGAGAATCTGTAAAGCCTGTAAAGAGGTATTGTAAAATGACACCCAGACTATTAGAGAAATATAGAAAAGAAATAATCCCCGAGATGATGCGGGAATTCGGCATTAAAAATAAAATGGCCGTCCCTAGAGTAGATAAGGTAGTTGTTAATATGGGCGTAGGAGAGGCGCTGCAGGATATTAAGATACTGGAGAGGGCTATGGATGAGCTCGGTTTAATTACCGGGCAAAAGCCGATTATGCGCAGGGCAAAAAAAGCAATTGCTAATTTTAAAATAAAGCAGGGTTCTCCTATAGGATGCAAGGTAACTTTAAGAAGGCAGATGATGTACGAGTTTATGGACAGGCTCATTAGTATTGCTTTGCCTCGTATACGTGATTTTCGCGGAATCTCGGCGGATGCCTTTGATAAAGCGGGAAACTATACCTTAGGTTTAAGTGAGCAGGGTATTTTCCCCGAGATAGAATACGATAAACTTACCCGTACGCAGGGTATGGATATAACTTTTGTGATTAAAAATGTTAAATCCATTGATCAGGCACGTGCGCTTATTAGATTATTCGGCATGCCTTTCAAGACAGATAAGGATTAGTTAATAATATATGGCTAAGAATTCACAGATCGCCCGATGGAAACGCAAGCCTAAATTTTCTACACGTCAGCATAACCGATGCGCGATATGCGGAAGGTCAGGCGGGTATTTACGCAGATTCCAGTTATGCCGTTTATGCTTTAGGGAATTAGCTTGGCTGGGCGTAATACCGGGAGTAAAAAAGGCGAGCTGGTAAATAAAAAATCAGGAGAGTAAATGTCGAGAACAGATTTAGTAGCCGATGTATTCACAATAATACGTAATGCAATTATGATTAAGAGGGATATTGTGGATGTCCCGGCATCTAATACCATAAAAGCTATTTTGGCTATATTAAAAGAAGAAGGCTATATTGAGAACTTTAAGGTTATTGATGACAAGAAACAGGGAATAGCGAGGATTTACCTTAAATATATAGCGGCAAAATCAGCAATCAGGAATATTAAACGCATCTCGCGTCCGGGTTTACGTCTCTACGTCAAACATAAGAAAGTTCCTTCTGTTTTAAGAGGGAAAGGCATAGCCATAATATCAACTCCTAAAGGGCTTATGACTGATAGTGCCGCGCGAGAACAAGGGTTAGGCGGAGAAGTCATCGGATACGTATGGTAGTTATATTATAAGCGATAAAGGATTAGCTAATGTCTAGGATAGGTAAAAAAGTAGTTATAGTCCCAAAGGGAGTAAAGGTAGAAGTTAAAGATAGCCTGATTTTCGTGGAAGGCCCTAAGGGTAAATTGAACATGATATTATCTCCCCGTATTGCTTTAGAGATAAAAGAAGGGGAGGTTTTAGTTAAAAGAGCTACGGATACCAAAATGGATAAGTCTTTACACGGGCTCTTTCGTGCTTTAATCGTTAATATGATTAAAGGGGTTACTGACGGGTATAAAAAAGAACTTGAAATAATCGGAGTAGGTTTTAAGGCAGCGGTACAAGGGCAGGTTCTGAATTTAAATTTGGGATTTTCTCATCCGGTAAATTTTCCTATCCCTGAAGGTATTAAAATAGAGACTCCTAAACCTACGCAATTGGTTATTACGGGGATAGATAAAGAACTTGTAGGCCAGATTTCAACTGAGATTCGTTCCATATACCCTCCCGAGCCTTACAAGGGGAAGGGGATACGTTTTGCGGGAGAATATGTGAAGAAAAAAGTAGGTAAGGCGCAGGCAACCGGCAGCGGCGGTAAATAATCGGAGGTTTATAACGGGGTGAACAAAAAAGAGCTTTCAAGGTTAAAAAGACATTGCAGGATAAGGCTTAAGATGCAAGGTACAGGCGAGAGGCCAAGGTTAGTAGTTAAGCGCAGCCTTAATAATCTTTCTGCTATGGCGGTTGATGATGCTCTGAATAAGGTTATTTTTTCTTTCTCTACGGCCAGTAAAGAATTTAAAGAGAAGTTCCAGCGCGCCGGAAATGTTAAGTCTGCGCAAATTTTCGGAGAATTATTTGCTGCGAAGGCTAAAGAAAAAGGAATAACCAAAATTATATTTGACCGTGCTGGATTTTTATATCGCGGCAGGATAAAGAATTTTGCCGAATCTTTAAGAAAAGGCGGATTGGAGTTTTAATATATGCGTGAACTAAATATTGAACAGCAGCCGGAGTTAATCGAAAAAGTAATCACTATAAACCGTGTAACTAAGGTTACTAAGGGAGGCAAAAAGCTCCATTTTAGCGCCCTTGTGGTTGTGGGCGATACAAAAGGAAGAGTCGGTTTTGCTTTGGATAAGGCAAATGAAGTAGCTGATGCAATACGCAAATCTTTAACTAAAGCTAAAAAGAGCCTTTTTAGGGTTTCGCTTGAAGGATCGACAATTCCTCATGAAATTATAGGAGAGTACGGAGCTGCTAAGGTTATGCTTAAGCCGGCATCAGAGGGTACTGGCGTTATTGCCGCAGGCCCTGTACGCGCCATTTGTGAAGCTGCGGGGATAAAAGATATTTTAACTAAGTGTTTGAAGTCCAATAATCCTATAAATGTTATTAAGGCCACAGTAGACGGTTTAAAGAATTTAAAAGCTTAGTATGAAAAAAAGAGCGGATAAAGAAAAAGAAATCTTAAAAACAGGTTTGTTTAATTTGACCTGTCCTAAAGGGGCACACAAGAAGCGAAAGTATTTAGGCAGGGGTTCGAGTTCCGGGCATGGAAAGACTTCTACCCGTGGGAGCAAAGGCCAGACTTCAAGGGCCGGCAGGCACTTTTATTTAGGGTTTGAAGGAGGGCAATCTCCCTTAATCCGTAAGATGCCTAAGCGTGGTTTTGTAAGTATTTTTAAGAAAACATTCCAGATTGTTTCATTAGATAGTATTGCTAAGATTAAGGAAGGCGTAATTGACCCGGAGCTCCTCAAGAAAAAAGGTTTGATTAAGGATAAAGAAAAACAGGTTAAGATTTTAGGCAATAAGGAGTTAAAGGCTGCGCTTACAGTCAAAGCGCATGCTTTTTCAAAGCAGGCTGCTGAAAGCATAAAAAAAGCAGGCGGCACTATAGAGACCATAACTATTAATGCCATTAGTTGATTTTAGCCCGTTAATTAATTCTTTTAAGATACCTGATTTAAAGAAGCGCCTTATTATCACCGGCGCATTAATTGCTATATATAGGGTAGGTTGTTATATACCCACCCCCGGTATTGACGGGGCAGCCTTAGCTGAATTCTTTTCGCGCATTGCTCGTACTCAGGGTGGGATGATCTTTGGCATAATCAATATGTTTTCCGGAGGCGCTATGGAGAAGCTGACCATATTTGCCTTAGGCATAATGCCATATATATCTTCTTCGATTATTATGCAGCTTTTAACCGCGGTTATCCCGGCTTTAGAGAAGATCTCTAAAGAAGGTAAGGTAGGTTACGAAAAGATTAACCAGTTTACCCGTTACGGAACCGTAGGTTTAGCTATAGTACAGTCATTTTTTATTGCTCTTTGGCTTGAAAATCCGGCGCGATTTGAAGGTTTAAGGATAGTAATGAGCCCTGGATGGGGTTTTAGGATAATAACCGTGCTTACGCTTACTACCGGTACGATATTTATAATGTGGTTGGGCGAACAAATCCAGGAGAGGGGCATAGGTAACGGCATATCCTTGATTATTACCGCAGGTATAATCTCAAGGATACCTGCAGCTATGCATCAGCTCTTTGTTTTGGTTTCTCCGTTTGAGGCTA
>JAFGUY010000053.1 GCA_016938245.1 Candidatus Omnitrophota bacterium
CCTGTCAAAGAACCCTAACGCCGCTCAATTCCAACATATCAAATCTCAACGATTCAGAGAACGGCTTGGAAATTAACAAACTACTGCCCATTATATACTATATACTACATACTAAATACTATCTCTTTACATCCTAGATGCCTGTTTCTTCAATAGAGCCGCCTTATCCGTCTTCTCCCAGGTAAAACCATCCCTGCCAAAATGGCCGTAACAGGCAGTCTTCTGATAAACCGGCTTTAAAAGATCCAATGAATCAATTATTTCCTTAGGGGTTAATGCAAAATTCTGGCGGATTAATTTCACCAGTTTATCATCGGCAAGCTTACCGGTTCCGTACGTATCGATATATATAGATAGCGGATCAGCATAGCCAATAACGTATGACAATTGCACCATAAATTTATCCGCTAAGCCGGAAGCCACCATATTCTTGGCAATATACCTGCATATATAGGCTGCAGAGCGGTCTACTTTGGTCGGGTCCTTTCCTGAAAAAGCGCCTCCGCCGTGAGCAATGGTGCCGCCGTAAGTATCTACAACTATTTTCCTTCCGGTCATACCCGTATCTGATTGAGGGCCTCCGACTATAAATTTACCGGTTTGATTCACAAAATATTTTGTATCCTTATCTGCCAGGCCTTTTAAAACAGGATCAGCTATCACCTTAATCATCTCACGGCGCGCTTTTGTAGTAATGTTCCTGCCCGAAGCATCAAGTATATCTTCAGTATGCTGACAGGCGATAACAACTGAATCCATGCGTTTAGGCTTACCGTTTTCATATCCAACAGTGACCTGGGATTTGCAATCAGGGCCTAAATATTTTAATATCTTGCTTCTGCGCACGTCTGCTATACGTTTTACTAACTTGTGTGCCAGTGTTATCGGTAAAGGCATAAGCTCGGGCGTTTCATTACAGGCATACCCAAACATAATCCCCTGGTCACCTGCTCCCCCTCTATTTACACCCTGAGCAATATCAGAAGACTGCCTGTTTATGGTATTAACTATAGCACAGGTATGAAAATCAAACCCGTACTTAGGATGGATATAACCGATCTCTTCAATTACTTTCCGTCCTAAACCCTGAATATCAACATAGGTATTAGTTGTGATCTCTCCGCCTACGATCAAAAGGCCCATAGTAACATACGTTTCGCAGGCTACCCTTGCATGCTCCGGATTTTTGTCGTCTTTTAAAATCTTATCCAATACCGCATCTGATATCTGATCACAAACTTTATCCGGATGCCCTTCTCCTACTGACTCTGAAGTAAAAAAATACTTTTTAAACCCCATTGATCCTCCCTTTAATTACGCAAAGTTATTCTTTGCTGCATTTAAATATTTATAGTCGCCGATATCATACCAGAGACCTTTGAATACAAAACAATATACATCTGTTCTACCTTGAAGCCAGCCTATATATTTACCCGTAGCATCATTCTTATACTTTTTAATTTTCATATAATGAGTTATAAAAGAGAACCGCTCTTTCGGAATATAATACAGGCACATCGCCACAAAAGGCGAATTCGCTCTTTTAGGCTTTTCTTTAAAATCAAAGACCTTCCCTTCTTTATCGATCTTTACAACGCCGTATTTACTTGCATCTTTTATATCTTTTAGCCTGTAGGAGCCGATTGTAATATCAGGCCTCTTCTCTTGCGCAAATTTAACGAAATCATTAAGCTTGCCGTTAAAAAGGTTATCCCCTCCGATAACTAACAGATCATCTTTAACCGCTTTATTTTTTAGAACAAAACTTAAATCTCCTATGGCGCCAAGACGATCATCATTACTCTTGGTACGGTCATTAATAAGAGATATTTTCTTTGGGCTCTTAAACTTGCGCTTCCATTCCTTAAACTTTCCGATAAATTTACTATTAGTAACTACGAAAATCTCGTCTATAATTTTAACGCCGTTTAAATTATTGGCTATATAGTTAATAATCGGCCTGTTTTTTATTTTAAGCAAAGGCTTAGGAAACTCCTTTGTAAGAGGATAGAGCCTTGTAGCATAACCTGCCGCTAGAATTAAAGCTTTTATTTTAAAATCTCCTTTAATTTTGCCTGGGCATAGTCTTCCACTTCTTTACCCGTAGAAAGTTTTAGCGCCTCTTCTGCAATTTCCTTAGCCTGTTTTAAGGTTAGCGAGCGGATTAAATACTTTAATTCCGGTATAACCTGCGGAGGCATACTGAATTCATCAAGCCCCAACCCTAAAAGTATGAGCGCTAAACTGGGTTCGCCGGCCATCTCTCCGCACATCCCTACATTTATGTCCCCTTGATGGGCAGAATCAATAACACCCTTAATGAGGCGCAAGACCGCCGGATGAGCAGGCTCATAAAGATAAGCTACTTTTTCATTCGCCCGGTCAACTGCCAGAGAATACTGAATCAAATCATTACTGCCGATACTAAAGAAATCCGCCTCTTTTGCCAATATATCCGCAGTCAATGCGGCAGAAGGCACTTCAATCATAGCGCCTACCTGAATATCCTCATCAAAAGGAACACCTTTAGCTCTTAATTCCTCCCTTGCCTCACCGAGAATCTTATTTGCCTGGCGTAATTCTTCAATACCGGAAATCATCGGATACATAAGTTTTAAGTTTCCATGTATCGAAGCCCTGAGAATCGCCCTTAACTGCAGCTTGAATATCTCGGGCCGCGCTAAACAAAAACGGATAGCTCTCCATCCCAAAAACGGCTGCATCTCGTAAGGTATCTTAAACTGCGATAAGAACTTATCCCCTCCTAAATCTAAGGTGCGTATAATTACAGGATAAGGGCTCATCTCCTGCGCAACATATTTGTAGGCAAGATAATGTTCGTCTTCCGTGGGGGAATCTTTTCTGTTCATATAAAAGAACTCGGTGCGGTAAAGGCCGATCCCCTCTCCCCCGTGCAGCTTTACAGCCGGGACTTCGTCAGGAAACTCTATATTGGCGTTTATCTCAACTTTTACCCCGTCTATGGTTATTGCAGGGAGGTCCTTGGCAGAAAGAAATCTTTGCGTTACTCCCCTTGATTCTTCTTCCGCGGTATGGTATAAATCCAGAGCCTTCTTATCAGGATTTACGATTACAATACCTAAAGACCCGTCTACTATTAGCATATCCCCGGAATTAATAGCAGCTGTAGCACCTTCAACTCCTACTACAGCGGGTATTTCAAGGGATTTAGCCATAATTGCGGTGTGCGAAGTCTTGCCTCCTACATCAGTAACAAAAGCCCCTACACCTTTCTTATGCATAGCCGCGGTATCAGAAGGAGACAAATCATGAGCTACGATTATCACCTTATCCTTAAATTCGCTTAAGCCTTTCTTCTCCTTGCCTAAAATGTTCCGCAAGGTCCTCTTGCCGACATCATTAATATCAGAGATACGCTCCTTAAGGTATTCATCCTCTATCTTTGCAAAAACCGATACATATTTTTTCAAAACCTCCTGGAAGATAAAAGCAACATTCAACTTATCTTTTTTAAGGCGCGATATTACCTCTTCGATAAGCATGCGATCTTCCAAAACTAACAGGTGCGCATCGAATATCTGGACCTCATCTTTACCCATATCAGAGCTTATTCTCTTTTGGAGCTCAATAATCTCCCGGCGCGTCTTAATCAGCGCTTCTTCAAAAATCTGTATCTGAAGAGGTATCTGGGATTCGATAATACCCTCCTTAGGAACTATAAAATCCTCCTTGCCGAGTTTATAGGCTACCCCTATACTGATGCCATTAGCAGCGGCTATACCTTTAAGCTCCGTCATAATTCTTCCTCTGCAAGAATAACCTTTTCCAGTTCCGTTATCGCACTATGCGCGTCTTCTCCTTCTGCCTCAATAATAATGAAACTCCCCTTCTCAGCGCCAAGCATAAGTATCCCCATAATCGACTTGCCGTTTACCTCTTCGCTATCGCGCTTGACTGTGATACGAGAGTCAAATTTATTAGCTATCTGCACAAATAAAGCCGCAGGCCTGGCATGAAGACCCTGCCTGTTCTTAACTACCAGTTCTTTCTTAATTATAGCCATTAAGCTATATCTCCTCTATAAAGCCCAGAATAATCTTAGCTAACTTAAGGTAATCGTGCCGGATTAATGTATCTTCGATAGTTACAAAGTCATCTTCAATCACGCGATAACCCATCTCTTCTATTTTTCTTCTATCATTTACCACAACATAAGAATCCTGATCAGCGTAACGCCTTAAGATATCTTTAGGGACCTCGGAAGTGTTTACAACACAATAGTCCATAATCTTAGGGTGCGAATGGATAATCAATGCCCTTATGTGTTCCGAAACACTATACCCGTCGGTTTCTCCGGGTTGAGTCATGACATTACATACATAAACCTTAACCGCATCAGATACAACTATCGCATCAACTATCTCTTTTATCAAAAGATTAGGTATTATGCTCGTATATAAAGAACCGGGGCCCAATACAATAACCTGCGCTTCTTTAATTGCTTTTATAGCATCCGGAGTTGCCTGGGGTTTATCCGGATTAAGATATACCCTTTCTATCGAGCGGTGCGTCTTAGGTATATTATTCTCTCCGACTGTAGTCGTGCCATCTTTATGCCTAGCAGCCAAAACTACCTTATTTAATGTTGAAGGGATAACTTGCCCGCGCAAAGCCAAAACTTTACTTGTTTCCTTAATCGCCTTCTCAAAATCTCCGGTTAACCGGGTCATTACCGTAATAAAAAGATTGCCGAAACTATGCCCTGAAAGTTGCGAGTTCGTATCAAAACGAAACTGGAACAAATCGCGCATTAAAGCCGGGGCATCAGCTAAAGCTACGAGACAATTACGTATATCTCCCGGAGGTAATATATCAAATTCTTCTCTTATCCTTCCGGAAGAACCTCCGTCATCAGCTACGGTGACTATTGCTGATATATTTGAAGTAAACTGCTTAAGCCCGGTTAAAAGTACTGATAGCCCTGTCCCTCCGCCCACTACCGTAACTTTTGGCCCGCGGTTAATCTGCTTATTCTGATAGATTATATCGAGAAGGTCTGCGCCTCTTGAAACAGGGACAAAAACAGAGATTAAAGACCTTAGTATCCTTTTAACCCCCAAAATCAATATAATAATTCCGGAAAATAATATTACCGCATCGAGTATCTTAAAAGCTATAAACTCATCGGTACGCAGCCGGCCGGAAGAAAAAATCAGGATAATGATGCCAAAAGTACTTAAGGCAATCCAGCGCTTTAAGCCTATACCGGGATAAAACCATTTAAACAAACTGTTAATTTTATTCGGCATGGAGAAATCCTTAAACTCTTTTTTCGTCTTCCTGAGTTATAATCCTGACAACTGCCTTATCATCTTCAGATGCGCGCAAGGTATCGCGGAAATACTTATCTTTAAGAAGCCTTGAGATGCGCGCCAAAGCCTTTAAATGCGGTCCGGCAGAATCCAGAGGAGCTACCAGAAGAAAGAATATATAGGCTGGTTCACCGTCTAAAGAATCAAAATCTACCCCTTTGCTGGAAAGGCCGAAAGCTGCGACTAATTTTCCGACGCAATCGGATTTTGCATGCGGTATAGCTATCCCTTGGCCGATAGCAGTAGAACCTAGTGCCTCTCGGCTCATCAGGGATTCAATTAGCTTATTGCGGGAGCGCTTTTCAATATCACCTGACTCAATTAAAACATCGACTAGCTCCTTAATAACATCTTCTTTTTTTGTAGATTTTATGTCGGTGACAATTGCCTTCTTAGATAGAAAATCCATAATCTGCATTTGTTTCTCCTTTCAAGTCAAGGTGTTTTCAAGTTTTAATAGCGGCGGACGGGACTTGAACCCGTGACATCCTGCTTGGCAAGCAGGCATTCTACCGCTGAATTACCGCCGCATATCTATAAATTAAGCGCAAATTATCAATGGGCGGAAGAGGATTTGAACCTCCAAGGGTTGCCCCAATAGCTCCTAAGGCTATCGTGTCTGCCAATTTCACCATCCGCCCTATTTCCTCTTGCCGCTTGCAAATTTATTGAGCCTCCCGAGACTTAAGCTCCCTGCGCTTTACTTTCAGGGAGCGAGTCCCCCTACTAAAACTCTTAGGGGGATCTTCTCCTCGGATACAAATTTTAATGAGCCTCCCGAGACTCGAACTCGGCACACGCGGCTTAAAAAGCCGCTGCTCTACCAGATGAGCTAGAGGCCCAATTTTTTCTATGCATCCTCTAGCGTACTCCTCCTGCTATCTACTGTCAGGGGAGAGCTAGAGGCCCAAATTTAAAACTCCAGTATCTCTTTCTCTTTATTCTTTAAGAGCTCGTCAACCCTAGCAATATATTTATCAACATGTTTCTGCAATTCATCTATACCGCGGAACTTATCATCTTCAGAAATAAATTTATCCTTCCCCAATTTCTCCAGATGTTCTTTAGCATCACGCCTTATAGTACGTAACGAAATTCTTCCTTCTTCCGACATCTTATGTATAACCTTAGCCAGCTCCTGGCGCCTATCCTTAGAAAGCTGCGGCACTGATAGCCTTATTACCTTACCGTCATTAGAGGGATTAATCCCTAAATTTGATTTCATTATCGCCTTTTCTATATCAGGTATTGCATTTATATCCCATGGCTGAATAACCAGAAGATGCGCATCCGGGGCAGATATAGAAGCCAGCTGTTTAAGTAAAGTCGGCGTGCCGTAATAATTAACGTACATGCCTTCAACAAGGATTGGGCTTGCCCTGCCGGTACGTATTTCGGAGAATTCGCGGATTACCGATTCGAAGGCTTTTTTCATCTTTTCTTCCGTGCTATGTAAAATCTCTTTAGTGGTCATTTTATTCCTCCTACATCGCTTAAATTACTTCGCATTTTTTAAGCGACGATAGTTCCTATATTCTCTCCTAAAACCACGCGCTTAATATTTCCGGGTCTGTTCAGATTGAATACTACGATGGGAAGCTTATTATCCATGCAAAGGCTTACTGCGGTTGCATCCATAACCTTCAAGCCCTTTTTCAATACTTCAATATATTTTAATTTTAGGAATTTCCTGGCGCTTTTTACTTTTAATGGGTCCGCAGAATATACCCCGTCAACCTGAGTAGCTTTAAGTATGGCGTCTGCGTTTATCTCCATTGCCCGCAAAGCCGCAGCTGTATCGGTGGTAAAATAAGGATTCCCTGTCCCTGCGACAAATATAACTACCCTGCCCTTCTCCAAATGCCTTATAGCGCGCCTTCTTATGTAAGGTTCGGCAATACGTTCCATATCTATGGCAGTCATAACTCGCGTAGGTACACCTGATTTTTCCAGAACATCCTGTAATGCTAGCCCATTGATAACGGTAGCTAACATTCCCATATAATCGGCTACGGACCTGTCCATGTTTAAACCGCGGGAAGCTGTATTCTCTTGGCCGCGGAAAATATTACCTGCCCCTAAAACAACTGCCACATTAACCTTTAACCCGCGGATTTCTTTAATCTGGCGGGAGATAGATAATAAAACACTGTGGTCTATGCCGTGAGTTTTCTTACCCTGCAAGGCTTCGCCGCTTAGTTTAAGGACTATTCTTTTGTAAACTGAAGTCATTGTTATTATTCGCCAATCTTATAGCGCATAAACCGGCGGATGATTATATTCTCGCCGAGCTTAGCTACAATACTACCGAGGTAATCCTTTATAGTGATACTCGGATCTTTGACGAAGGCTTGATCTAATAAACAGTGATTCTTGTAAAATTCTTCCTTGCTCTTTTCGTTTTCCAACGCTTCTTTAGAAACATCCTCTTTTTTCAAATATAGAGGGCTTGTCGCGGCTATCTGCATGGCTACATCCTTGGTAAATTGAATAAAATCTTCATTGCGCGCCACAAAATCAGATTCACAATTTATCTCCAACAAAACGCCGATTTTATTACCGTGATGCACGTAGGCCTCAATCCTTCCCTCTTTTGCTGCCTTGGACTGCTTCTTGGCAGCAATCTCCAAACCCTGTTTACGTAATAAAACCGCCGCTTTCTTAATATCGCCCTTAGTCTCCTCAAGTGCCTTTTTACAATGCGCTACACTTGACGAAGTCATCTCCCTTAATTCCCTGATTAAATCTACCGATATCTTCACCCAACCCCTCCCTATTACTTTTTTATACCTTCCTTCTTGTCCTTGGCTTAAGCTCTGCTGCCTTAACATGGCCCTTCTTCAACTTACCCTCTTCTGCATCTACAGGCTCTATAGTCTCTACTATCTCTTCGATCTCTTTTATTTTTATCTCTTCTTCCGACAAAAGTACCGGCTCTGGCTGGCTCTCCTCTTCTTGAACCTTTACCCCTTCCTGGCTTAAATATGAAAGGAATTTCTTTCTACCTTCTATAATCGTATCCGTAATAATATTAGCCACAGCCTTAATAGACTTAGTAGCGTCATCATTTCCGGGAATCGGATAATCTATTAAATCCGGATTAGAATTGGTATCGATTAAAGCAACGATCGGGATATGCAGCCTCCTGGCCTCTTTTACTGCCGTATCCTCCTTGCAAGTGTCAATAACAAACATTGCCTTAGGCATCCTCTCCATAGGCACAATTCCGGCAAAGTTCTTATTCAACTTAGCCAACTCCTTCTCTAAAGCAGCGACCTCTTTCTTGGTAAGCTTAGCAAATGTATCATCCTGCCGCATCTTCTCTATATCTTTAAGGCGATTTATGCTCTTCTTGATAGTAGCAAAATTAGTAAGCATTCCTCCCGGCCAACGGTCGGTTACATAATACATTCCGCAACGTATCGCCTCCTGTTGCATTACCTCTTGTGCCTGCTTTTTAGTACCTACAAAAAGGACAAATTCGCCCTTAGAAGTTATATCCATAAGGAAATCCCGGGCACGGTTAATACACTCCTCGGTCTTCTCAAGGTCTATAATGTAAATGCCGCTTCTTGAGCCGAAAATAAACTTTTTCATCTTCGGGTTCCAACGTTTAGTCTGGTGCCCGAAATGCACACCTGCTTCCAACAATTGCTTAATTAAATCTGATGGCACGTTTTATTACCTCCCTTTTTCCCGCCAAGCTGTTTTTACAGGAGGCGGGATCCCGCACCGTATTTCTAATCTTCTTATTTGCGGGAAAATTGTTGATATTTGCTCTCCTTTGAAAACATTTAAATTTATATTATACTGAATAACGGAAAAGGGTAATATGCTAAAATTGCTGGAAAAATAAAGCGGCATGAGGTAACCTTTGGTTAAGAACATTAACCAAAGTCCTGTAACCCTACAG
>JAFGUY010000006.1 GCA_016938245.1 Candidatus Omnitrophota bacterium
ATACCACCTCCTTGGAGGCAGTATCTCACAAACGTCCTATATGTCAATAACTAATGTCACAGTGAACTAGGTGCAAATAATTAAAATCATATTTATTAGGACCTGCGAACCCCAAAGCACTAACGCCACCCTTATTATATGTACCATAGACAAACCTGATTTTTTCCTTAATATCTCTGTTCAGGCTTAATATGGTCTCTTTAATATTCTCGGGAGTTTGTCCTTCTCCTTTATCGATAATTGTAAGTGTCGGCCTTTCTTTTTTACCTTCCGCTGTAAGTCTTAATAATTCTTTTGCTATTTCCGACCTTTTTTCACGTATTTTATCCTTGCCTCCAAAGTATCTATTTATCGCTTCGAGCATCGATTTTGGAGACCGCTCTTTATCTCTTGGATCAACCCCTTCCCCTAAGCACTTGCGCATTAGTATCGAATCAATTGAATTGCTTATTTTCTCAATTAAGGCGTTCTCCGGTTCATGCATTTGGTCAATTTGACCAGCATTATTTGCATTATTTCCATAAGGAACCCAATCAACATTTTTAAAGAATTCTTCGCTTTTGATTATTGTTTCTATTTCTTCTGAATTTGAAGCGGTTAATATCTTTTGAAATATCGTTTTATTTTCTTCGTAATCCATTTCTAGCTCCTTATAGTTTAAATTCTTCTTCTTTTGTAAAATGGAATTTTGTTTTAACTGCCCGTAGGTATTTCTCTATAGCAGAAAATATTTTCTCTATTTCATCCTCTGTATATTCATACGCCTGTCTGTTAGCGCAATTTCCTAGAACTTTTAGCTTCTGTAGAACTGCTTTTGTTCTTGCTGTTCCAAGCCTCTTGAATCTCTCTCGCCTTTGCTCTTTATTCATAGATACCTTAACCTCCTGTCTAAAATATAGATTACCCTTACAAGGATTTCAATTCCTTATAAGGATAACAAAATTATAATCGTTTGTCAATAAATATTTGGGTTTTCAAGGCGCATCTACCTTTAGCATACGAAAGGCTCGGCATGCCGCACCGCCGAGTTTTTTATTTGTTGATTGCGGCATAGCGGACGAGCACGGGTAGGTTTTAGGAAGGCTGAAGCGAGGACGCTGGGGCTGGCGGCGCCGCCGCCCGCCGCCAGCCCCAAGCCGAGCTGAACACGCACTGGCAAAAGCAAGAAGCGAGCGGCCTAGCGAGCGCCAAGCGAAGGTCTGCGCCCACGCAGGCCGAAGCGGATGAATGAGAGATGCGGGAGCGGCCCCAAGGCCGCGGGGCCTAATCTAGGGGCCTAATTTTTCGTTGACTTCCCGTTATTCCCGTAGTAATCTTTAAGAGAGTAGTTTAATTGAAAACTTGCCTTTTGGGTATTCCTTAGACCAGGGGCATAATTATTTGGATTTTAGATACGGGCTTATGGCGCAATAGACACGCTGGGCAATGATTTTATACCCTTCGGGGTTAGGGTGCATAAAATCGCTCTTCATGGAAGGATTAGTAATTATCCCGCTTAATGCTGCCGGGACAAAAATAGAACCTGTCTCTCTGGCAATCTTGGAAAGTTTTATCCGGTAATCACGTAAGAAAAATCCCGCGCTCACATCAACAATAGCCGTAATCGCCCCTTGGCTTTGAATTTCAATAATCATCTTCCTTATGTTGTTTACCGTAGATTGCTGCGGTACATCTTTTAAAAAGTCATTTCCGCAAAATTCAATCAATACTAAAAAAGGCCTTTTATCCAAAACATCTTCTTTGATGCGTTTAAAAGCACTTATAGATGTATCTCCGTCCGCTCCGGCATTTACTACCGGCATCTTTACCATTTTAGATAAAATAGACGGGTAATCCTCACCCGGGTTGACTCCGTAGCCAAAGGTGATGCTATCTCCGAAGCAGATTATATTCTCTCCGGAAGAACCGGTATTCTTTATTTCCTGTTTAGCGCAGGCAGATAAGCTGATTAAAACAAAGTATAACGATATAACTAAAAAAAACTTAATTCTTAGCATAATTTAACCTCAACTGACCGCAAGCTGCGTTTATATCTTCTCCCCGCTCTCTTCGCATGGTTACATTAATTCTATTCCTCAGAAGACATTCTTTAAAAGAATCCGCATCTTTCTTATCCGCGGGCTTAAATTTAAATTCAGGAATATAATTTGAAGGAATCAGGTTTATTTTAAATAACTTAAAATCCTTAAGCAGATTTACTAAATCCCGGGCATCATTAAGGGATGAATTTATCCCCTTGATTAAAATGTATTCGAATGTAACCTGGCGACGGGTTTTAGAACTATACTCCTTACAAGCTTTAATAAGTTCTTTTAAAGGATACTTTCTGTTAACCGGCATAAGCTTTGACCTTAAATCATCGTTTGCAGCGTGCAATGATACGGAGAGCTCAAGCTGCAACCCCTCGGAAGAAAGCCTCTCTATGCCCGGGATTATACCGCAGGTTGAAACAGTAATCCGGCGCGCACCGATATTTAACCCTGCGCTTGAATTTATAATCCTTATTGCTTTTATTACATTAGCGTAATTATCCATTGGCTCCCCCGTACCCATAAACACCAGATGGGTAATCCGGTTATCCGAGGCAATATCCTTCAGATAAATTACCTCTTCGATCATCTCTCCTGTTGTCAGGTTTCTTTTAAACCCGAGTAATCCGCTTGCGCAAAAAGTACATCTATATTTACACCCTACCTGCGAAGATATGCATCCGGTAACTCTTGCCTTAGCCGGGATAGTTACAGCCTCTATATAGCTGCCGTCTTTAACCTCTAAAAGAATCTTCTGCGTTTCGTCTTCTGATTTTAGAGACTTTAATAACTTAAATCCTAAAGTATAGAACTTATCTAAAAGGCCTTTTCTCAACCCTTTTGGGATATCGCTCATGTAATTAAAATCCAGTACCCCTTTTTTGTACAGCCATGAAAAAACCTGGCGGGCGTGAAAAGCCTTTAGCCCTAAAGACAAAAGTTCTTTCTCTAACTCCTTTAAATCAAATTCTTTAATATCCCGCATATTATTGACTTTCGCATAAGTAATGGAACGAATCTATCTTGTCCATGGTAAATCGGACGCATAGATACAAGACCAAAGAAGTTTC
>JAFGUY010000054.1 GCA_016938245.1 Candidatus Omnitrophota bacterium
TTACGGATTACGTTTTTTAACTATTCTTTCTTCCTTCTAAACTATCGATCCTCTTTTGCAGCTCTTCTATAACCTGCATTATCGGGTCAAGCACCTGTTTATGGTCAAGGCTGACATCGATCTTCTTGCCGTCCTGCTTGGTAACTCTGCCCGGAACCCCCACAACCGTTGAGTTAGGCGGCACTTCATTAACCACTACCGCATTTGAACCGATATAAGAATTATCGCCTATAACAATATTTCCGAGTACTTTAGCCCCTGCGCCGATAACTACATTATTTCCTACCGCAGGATGGCGCTTGCCTTTTTCAAGCCCTGTCCCTCCTAAGGTTACCCCCTGATAAATCAATACATCATCGCCTACAACCGCAGTCTCTCCTATGACAACGCCCATGCCGTGATCGATAAAAAACCTCTTGCCGATTCGTGCCCCCGGGTGTATTTCAATCCCCGTAGCGAAACGGGCCAATTGAGAGATATAGCGGGCCAAAAAGAATACATGCATTTTATATAATGCATGAGCAATCCTGTGGGCAACCAAAGCATGAAGCCCCTGATAAAGAAGCAGTATTTCAATAAAACTTTTGGCTGCAGGGTCTCTTTTTTGTGCGGATCTTATATCCTGATAAAAAAACAGGGCAATAACAGTGAGTTTAATTAAAATTAAAGCCAGTATTATTAAAAGTATCTGTGCAAGGTAAATCATAATCAGTCTCTCCTTTTTACCAAAGCCACCGCATAACAGGCAATTGCCTCTTTATTGCCGATTACGCCCACACCTTCATTGGTTTTAGCCTTTATACCCACGCAGTCATTATTTATTTTAAGCGCTCTGGCAATATTCTCTTTGATCTTCTTCTTAAAAGGAACCAGGTTAGGCTCCTGAGCAATTATAACCGTATCAACATTACAGACGGAATAACCTTTCTTTTTAACCAAGCCTAAAACCAGATTAAGTAATTCCATGCTCGATATCCCCTGATATTTAGGGTCAATATCAGGAAAATGCTCTCCGATATCTGCCTCTCCTATCGCGCCTAAGAGGCTGTCGCATAAGGCGTGAAGCAATACATCGGCGTCAGAATGTCCTAATAGCCCTTTTATGTAAGGTATCTCAATACCTCCTAAAAAAAGCTTACGCTCTAAAACTAAAAGGTGGAGGTCATATCCTATGCCTATTCTTGACATAAGCCTTTCTTTAAAATCGCTTCTGCTAATATTAAATCTTCCGCAGTTGTTATCTTTATGTTGCTATAAGAACCAAAAACTACCTTAACTCTTCCGCCTAATTTCTCCACCAGCATTGCATCATCAGTTACCTTAAGCCTTTTTGCCTTCTTACATGCTTCTAAAATAAGTTTTTTCTTAAAAACCTGCGGGGTCTGTATCTCCCAAAGGCTCTCTCTATTTAATGTTTTAACTACGGTATTATCAAAAACCTCTTTTACCGTATATTTAACCGGTGCCCCCACAATTGCCGCGCCAAATCTTTTTGCCGCGCCAAGCACAGAAGAGACCATGCCTGCACTAATAAACGGCCTGGCCCCGTCGTGAATTAAGACGTAACCGGTATCCGGGCTTAATGGCTTTAGCCCCTGAAACACCGAATCCTTGCGTTCCTTACCCCCCAAAACAACTTTCTTTACTTTATTAATCTTATACCTTCTGATAATTGCGGATATCTCTTTAATATTATTCCGGCTGGCTACAACTATAATCTCATTTATCCCGGGGTGCCTATTTAGGGTAAGAAGAGAATAATATATAACCGGTTTAGCGCCTAATCTCGAAATAATCTTAGGCAATCTCCCCGCAAACCTTTTACCTTTGCCTGCAGCTACAACTATTGCGCTGGTCATAAAAACTTAACGGTTGAGCTTGGTAAAGATCATTCTGCCGGCTTGGGTCTGAAGAACAGAGGTTACTACAGCTTTTACGTCCTGTCCGATTAATCTTCGCCCGTCTTCTACTACTACCATCGTCCCGTCATCTAAATATCCTATCGCCTGATTATGCTCTTTGCCTTCTTTAATCAGTTTAATCTGCATTTCTTCTCCCGGAAAAACCAGAGACTTTAGCGCATTAGCCAGTTCATTGATATTTAAAACTTTTATTCCCTGAATCGTAGCTACGCGGTTTAAGTTAAAATCAACAGTCAGTATCTTTGCTTCCAGAAGCTTAGCTAATTTTACCAGCTTGGCATCTACCTCCGAAGTCTCGGCAAAATCTTCGTCATTTATACTGATATCCAGCCCGGATTCTTTCTGCACCGTGTTTAAAATTTCAAGGCCCCTTCTTCCTCTTTGCCTTTTAATCGGGTCAGTGGAATCGGCGATCTGCTGCAATTCACGAAGGACAAATTTAGGTATAATAATCTTTCCGCTTAAAAATCTGGTCTTAAAGATATCCACTATTCTTCCGTCGATAATAACACTGGTATCCAGGAGTATTACTTCTTCTGCCTGATCCTGCCTCCTTAAGCGCACATAGGGGATAATAATGCTGAATTCGTCTTTTCCGCTAAGGGCCATAACCATACCCAGATAACAAAAAACTAAAGTCAAAGTTACCCGTATAGAAGAAATAATCTCTCTGGACAAAGCAGTAAGGCTAAAGGCATCTCCTACTAATTTCGCCATGATAAGCCCTAAGATAAGCCCGAAGACCGCGCTAGAAAGCCCTGTTACCGAAACTTTACGCATGCCGATTTCAAGAAAGATCATTACTAAAGCGGCTAATGCCCCGATAAGAATACCTATAAATCCTGCTGCCTGAAACCCTACAATCATGCTGCCTACTAAAAAAAGAATACGCACTAATAATAAATTCATCTCTTTCCTCCCAATCCTATATCCAGCCCTTCCTTTAAAGTTGCCACCGGGATTAACTCTACGGCTCCTTTATAATCCTTAAAAGCTTTATAATTATTTTTCGGGAATATCACGCGCTTAAAACCTAATTTCTCTGCCTCATTAATACGCAATGCGCCTTGAGAGATACTGCGTATTTCGCCTGCTAACCCCACCTCTCCTAATATAACGGTATCGGCAATAACCGTTTCTTCCTTAAAAGCCGAAGCTATGGCTATTGCTACCGCAAGATCAGCTGCAGGATCTTCTATTTTAATACCTCCGGCGACATTTACAAATATATCCTCTGCTTCCAAAGCTAACCCTATCCTCTTCTCAAGCACCGCTACCAACAAACTTAAACGGTTAAAATCAAAACCCTGAGAGCGCCTTCTGGCATAGCCAAAATTCGACCTACTCACTAAAGACTGTATTTCGACTAACAACGGGCGGGAACCCTCTAAAACAGAAGTAACTACCGAACCCGAGACATCTTTCGGCCTTTCGGATAAGAATATCTCCGAAGGATTCTTCACTTCGCCTAACCCCTCTGCCCGCATCTCAAATACGCCTATCTCATTAGTTGAACCGAACCTGTTCTTTACTGCCCGCAGGATCCTGTATATAGAAAATCTGTCCCCTTCAAAATAAAGCACGGTATCTACGATATGCTCTAATAGGCGCGGCCCGGCAAGCGTCCCTTCTTTAGTTACGTGCCCGATGATAAAAATCGAAGTACCGCTGGTCTTAGCCAGCTGTGTTAACATACCTGCGCACTCCCTGACTTGGCTGACACTTCCGGCTGAAGAACTAATCTGCGGGTCAAAGACAACCTGTATAGAATCAATGATTACTACATCGGGTTTTAGATTATTGATGTATTCTAAAATTAAGGAGAGATCCGTCTGGTTAACTATATAAAGGCTGTCGGAATCATGTGCCCCTAACCGTTTGGCTCTCATCTTAGTCTGGTGCACTGACTCTTCGCCGCTTACATAAAGCACTTTTGCGTCTTTACGGGTTAACTGATTAGATACCTGGAGAGATATCGTAGACTTACCCACTCCGGGATCCCCTCCGATTAAAACTACCGAACCTTTAACTATCCCGCCTCCTAAAACCCTATCTAACTCTGTTATGCCTGTCTTAAGCCGGCTCTCTTCAGTTACCTGCACATCTTTTAATAAAACCGGCTCATCTTTATACAGGGCGGTGCGCTCCTTTGCTCTACCCGAAGAAGGCAATGAATAATCTTCTTCCACAAAAGAATTCCATGCCTGACAGTCAGGGCACCTGCCTAACCATTTAGGAGACTGATACCCGCACTTCTGACAGTTAAATACCGTCTTTACCTTCATCTATTTCTTCTCTTTTGTCTTCCAGAATAATTTCCAGGGATTTTTCCTCAAATCGGTTATTAAGGCATCCAGCTGTTTATATAACTCATCGTCATATAAAATCTTGCCTACCGTCCCTTCTTTATTCAATATCCTGTTAACCCCGGCATCTAAACTATCGGCGATATGCTTTGCGGTCTTAAATACTTCATTCATTGCTATGGGGTCATCCCCGACTATTTCACCATCCGGATGAAGCGGCCTCTTATAATCAACCCCGGGCATAATCTCTAAATACTTCTCCCCTAATAGGCCTAACGTATTCACCCATACTACTGAATCCGTAGGGATCTTTATGTCATTAGGAACCCAGCATTTTACGCGTATCTTAGTCTTCTCTTCTTTTTCATCATAAAAATATTTTATACTGGTAACCTCCCCTATATCCACTCCGGCAAACCTTACCGGAGCTCCCTTTCTTACCCCGTCGGTAAAATTAAAGAGGAAGTTTACCTGATAACCCGAAGCCCAAGTCCTGATACCTCCTACTGAAAGGATGAATACTACAAAGATTACCAAGCCGATAAAAACAAATATCCCCAGCTTCAATTCTAATTTTGTCTTCCCGAATATCATCTTAACCTCCGGTTAAAGTAATCTTAATTTTTCGGTTATCGGCCCGTGCGCCAGACCGTTAATAAACTGATGCACTACGAGATCTTTAGTAACCTGGATCTCTTCCGGAGCCCCCTCTGCGATAATCTTACCCTGATAAAGCATCGCAATCTTATCACTGATTTTATAAGCGCTCCTCATATCATGAGTAACTACTATAGAAGTAATATTAATCCGGTCGTGTAGGTTCTTGATTAATTCATTTATACTGTCAGCGGAGATAGGATCTAATCCGGTAGTCGGCTCATCATATAGTATTATCTCCGGCTTTATGCATAATGCCCGCGCTAAAGCAACGCGCTTTTTCATCCCTCCGCTTAAATCTGCGGGCATAAGGTTAGATATCCCTGACAAGCCTACCATACTCAAAGATTCTTCTACTCTATTTGAAATCTCTACCTGCGGGATACGGTCATGTTCAATAAGACCGAATCCGACATTTTCTCCTACGTTCATGGAATCAAATAGCGCTCCGCCCTGAAAGACTAACCCTATCTTAAGCCGCAGCACATCTAAATCCCGCTCATTTAAAAGAGTTATATCTTTCCCGTCTATGAGAATCCTGCCTTTATCCGGTTTAAGTATGCCGACTATATGCTTGAGCAATACGGACTTCCCGCATCCGGAACGGCCGATAATAACACAAGTAGAACCTTTTTCTATTTTAAGGCTAACCCCTCTTAAAACCATATTGCCGCTAAGATTTTTCTCTAACCCAGAGATTTCAATCATATCTTTTTTAAGGAAATATAAAATAAAATAACGCCGTAAATATACAGTCGGCGACAATAATCATAATAAAAGAAAATACTACTGAACGCGTAGTAGCCCTGCCTACCCCTTCTGCCCCTCCCTTAACGTTAAAACCTTCGTAGCAGCTTATAATCGCGATAATCATTCCGAAGAATATGGTTTTAAATAAACCGGTGAATATATCCTTATACCAGAGTGATTCAAAAGTAACGCGTAAATACATCGATGAAGATATCCCAAGCCTAAAAACACAGATCAGATAGCTTCCGAAGATACCGATAGCATCGGCATACAATGTCAATATGGGAAGCATCAGGCTTAAAGCTAAGAAACGCGGGACAACGAGATATTTTACCGGATTAGTGGCAAAGGTCTCCAAAGCATCCACCTGTTCGGTAACCTGCATTGAACCCAGTTCCGCGGTAATAGCTGCGCCCACCCTTCCTGCTACGACCAACGCGGTAATAACCGGGCCGAGTTCACGTACAATAGAAAGAGCAACCAGGCTTGCAATATAAAGCTCCGAGCCTATACGCTGCATGAAATAGGCTGTTTGAAGCGCAAAGATAAAACCTATAAATAGAGCAATAAGGGAAACCAGCGGCAGGCTACCTAATCCTGTCTTTTTAGCTTGTTCGAAAATCCGGTCTTTTCTATAGGGGGGGGAAAAAGAAAGCTGGATAGTTTTAATCGTTAAATTAGCTAACCCCCCTACAAAATAAAGAAAGGAAATTACATGCCTGCCGATTATTATAAAAAGATTATCAAACATTTTTATTCGAATAACAGCTCTTCGTTTTTACGGCTAACCTTTACCGTTACCCCTTCTTTAAACTTCTTAGAAATAATCTCTGAAGCCAGCGGATCCTCAAGAAATCTCTGGATAGTCCTTTTTAAAGGCCGGGCCCCGAACACAGGATCAAACCCTTTATCAATAAGAAGCTCTTTTGCTTCCGCAGTTACCTCTAAAGTTATCCCCTGCTCTTTTAATCTTACGGCAACCTGGCTTACTTCAATATCAATAATCCGGCAAAGGTCTTCTTTAATCAGCTGCCTGAAGACAATAATATCATCTATGCGGTTTAGAAATTCCGGCTTAAAGGTATGTTTTACCTCTTCCAAAAGCTTATCCTTCATCTCCTGGTAACTAACCTCTTCTTTCTGCGCCTTAAAACCTAAAGAGCCGGTTTTACGGATAAGGCTGGCCCCGACATTAGAAGTCATAATAATCACGGTATTGCGGAAATCAACCTTTCTTCCGAAGCTATCTGTCAGGCGGCCTTCTTCAAAAACCTGTAGCAGCAAATTAAAAACATCAGGATGGGCTTTTTCAATCTCATCAAGCAGTATTACCGCATAGGGCCTGCGCCTGATTCTCTCGGTAAGCTGCCCGCCCTCTTCATATCCCACATATCCGGGAGGGGCTCCGATAAGACGTGAGACATTGAATTTCTCCATATACTCCGACATATCCAATTGCAAAAGCGCCTCTTCATCGCCAAACATAAACTCTGCCAACGCGCGGGCAAGAAGAGTCTTACCTACTCCGGTAGGGCCGAGAAACACGAATGAACCTATCGGCCGCTTAGGGTCTTTAATCCCTGCGCGCGAACGCCTGACTGCATGGGCAATAGCTGTAATAGCCTCATTTTGCCCCACTACGCGCTTATGCAGCTCTTCCTCGATCTTTAATATTTTCTCGCTCTCCTTCTCCTCTAACCTGAATATGGGTATTCCTGTCCATTGAGCAACAATCTTGGCAATTTCCTCTTCGCCCACTTCAGGCCGCATCTTATCCTTTGCCAGCGACCACTCCTTATTCAACTTTTCAAGCTCCTGCCTTGCCTGCCTCTCCTGATCGCGTAAAGATGCTGCTTTTTCAAAATCCTGGCTTTTAATGAATGATTCTTTTTCTTTCCTTAAAGACTCTACCTTTTCTTCCATTTCTTTTATTGCGGGCGGAATAATCAGGACATTGAGCCTTGCGCGCGAACCTGCCTCGTCAATTAAGTCAATCGCTTTATCAGGCAAGAACCTTCCTGAAATATAACGGTCAGCTAATTTTGCGGCTGCCTCTAATGCCTCATCCTTAAAAGTCACGCGGTGATGCGCCTCGTATTTATCACGCAGGACTTTTAATATATTGATTGCCTGCTCAGCCGTAGGAGGCTCAACCATAATCGTCTGGAACCTACGTTCTAAAGCCGCATCCTTTTCAATATACTTACGATACTCATCCATGGTAGTAGCGCCTATACACTGCATCTCTCCGCGGGAAAGCGCCGGCTTTAGAATATTAGAAGCATCAATAGCCCCTTCGGCAGCCCCTGCCCCGACTAAGGTATGGAGTTCGTCGATAAAAATAATTACGTCCTGCGAGCGTTTAATCTCCTCCATTACCGCTTTTATCCTCTCTTCAAACTGGCCGCGATATTTTGTCCCTGCGACCATTAATGCGAGGTCAAGGGTAATCAGCCTTTTACCCCGCAAGATCTCCGGGACATTTCCGGCTATAATTAACTGTGCCAGGCCTTCTACAATCGCAGTCTTACCTACCCCTGCCTCTCCTAAAAGCACGGGGTTATTCTTGGTACGACGGCTCAATATCTGGATTACGCGTTCAATCTCCTGAGTACGGTCGATTACCGGGTCTAATTTATTCTCTCTGGCTAAAGTAGTTAAGTCACGTCCGAATGCATCCAGCGCAGGAGTCTTACTTTTAGACTGCTGCCCTCCGGTCGTGCTCTGCCCTCCGGGCAAAACAGAACCTAATAATTCCATTACTTCGTTCCTTACGGTATTTAATTCTAACCCCAAGTTTAATAATACCTGCGAGGATATACCTTCTCCTTCGCGGATTAAGCCTAATAAAAGATGTTCGGTACCGATATAATTATGCCCTAAAGAACGCGCCTCCTCTGCTGCCAACTCCAAAGCCTTTTTTGCGCGAGGGGTAAAAGGAATATCGCCTATAATCTGGGTAGTTGGCCCCGGCTGGACCAGCTTTTCTATTTCAAGCCTTATATTCTCCAAAGAGAGGCCTAATTTTTGTAATACTATGCTCGCTACACCCTCTCCTTCGCGAATTAAGCCTAAAAGAATATGCTCTGTCCCAATATAATCATGGTTAAAACGCCTGGCCTCCTCTTTAGCCAAAATAATTACTTTGCGCGCCCTCTCGGTAAATCTGTTGAACATAAATATTCCTCCCCTCGTATAATAGTATTACTGTTAATAATATAGTTTTCTATATAAAGAAACGAATTTCTTTGAAAATTAAGAGAGACCCTGCTAAA
>JAFGUY010000055.1 GCA_016938245.1 Candidatus Omnitrophota bacterium
CCTGTATGCAAAGCAGGCTTAGCATCAGCCCTTGTATGCAGGGTATTGCCGTAAAGGACGTTTTAGAGAGAGTGAAGCAAAAAATGGAAGGCAATTTTCAAGAAAGCCGCGCTTAGAAAATGTTTACAGAAAGAAGCTTTAATTTAAATTACTCGCGTTATAAATGCTTAAAGCCCTTTAAATCCTGATTACAAAGGAGTATGCTAATGGAAAAGATTAATTTGACAGTAGTAACATTGACAAAAAATAGCGAAGCGGTTATCGAAGATTGCTTGAAAAGCGTCTCTGATTGGGCGGGGGAGATTGTGGTTGTTGATGATTTAAGCACGGATAAGACCCTGGAGATAGTTAAGCGTTATACCGATAGGATTTATATCCGCAAATGGGAGAAGGAGGGGGCGCATAGGAATTTCGCCTATTCCCTGGCTAAATTTGATTATATCTTAAGTTTGGACTCGGATGAGCGGGTTACGCCGGAGCTAAAAGATGAGATAATCAATATATTTAAGGCCGGCCCGGAATATATGGGATACAATATCCCTCACCGGAATTTTATCGGCGATTACTGGATTAAGCACGGCGGCTGGTATCCGAACGCCAAGCTGAAGATGTACGCTAAAAAGGAATTCCGCTATGAGCAAGAGGCGGAACACCACCCGCGGGCATTTTTGAAAGGGCCTACTTATACCTTGCGTTCGGATATAATCCATTACGCCTACCGGGATTTTCAAAACCTCTTTTCCAAATTAAACCACCAGACGGATTTTGAGGCGAAGAAGTGGCTGCGCGATGGCAGAAAGATGAGTTTTGGCCGGTGTATGGTTAAGGCAATCTCGCGTTATATTAAGTTTTATTATGTCAAAGAAGGCAAGAAAGACGGGTTTATCGGTTTTATGATGGCCCTGGCCTCTTCCGCTTACCAGCTGATGACTTATGCCAAATATTGGGAATTAAAAAATAGAAAAATATGAGGATTGTATTTTTAGACCGCGACGGGGTTATAAATAAATACCCGGGAGACGGGGATTATCTGACTTCCCTGCGCAAATTCAGGTTTTTGCCGGGCGTAAAGAAAGCTATCGCGCTATTAAGCAAGGCGGGGTTTAGGATATTCGTCGCCTCTAATCAAGCGGGGGTTGGCAGGGGGGTATATAGCCGGAGGACGCTGGATAAGATAACCGCTCATATGTTTGAAGGGATTATCAAAGCCGGCGGGCATATTGACCGAGTATATTATTGCACGCACCGTAAAGACGCCGGATGCGGCTGCCGCAAGCCAAAACCGGGGATGTTGAAAAAAGCCGCGCGGGAGTTTAAGTTTGATTTGAAAGATGCCTATTTTGTGGGAGATACTATCCGTGATGTCCATACTGCCAGAAATGCCGGGTGTAGGTCTATCCTTGTCTTAAGCGGGAAGGAAAAAATTAAAGATCGGGGTAATTGGGAAATACAGCCGGATTTAATCTTTAAGGATTTGTTAGGAGCGAGTAAGTTATTGATAAGAATGGTTAAATAATGTTTAGGGGTAGTATCCTATAATATTCAGGGACAGTCCCCTGGGTTAATAAGCGGGATAGATATTTACGGGGACAGTCCCTACAAGACTACAAGATATGAAAGTATTAATTGTTTATGCTTCGTCGGGTGCGGGGCACAGGCGCGCGGCCGAGGCAATATATGAATATTTAAAGGCGAACCGGCCGGATCTATCTTTAAAAACAATAGATGTCCTTGACCGGACTAATGCCTTATTCAGGTTTGATTATACGGTTGGGTATTCTTTTCTTGTAAAGTACGCCGTCTCTTTGTGGCGTTTTGCTTTCTGGCTGACAAAGTTTAAATCCTTCCGCTGCCTAAGTTCTCCGATCGCCACCTTCGTCAATAATATCAATTCCTTGGGTTTTATCCGCTACCTTATCCGCAAAAACCCCGATTTTATCATTTCCACGCATTTTCTTCCGGCGGATATCGCGGCGCTTTTAAAAAGAAAGAAAAAGATAAGCTCCCGGCTGGTTACGATTATAACTGATTTTGGCGTGCACCCTTTTTGGATTACGGAAGGGACGGATTTATACATCGTGGCTTCAGATTTTACCAAGCTTAAGCTTTTAAAAGAAGGCGTAAAGGAAGAGAGGATAAAGGTATTCGGGTTCCCCCTCCACCATAAATTCCTGAAAGAATTTGATCGGACGGCTTTAGCAAAAAAAATCGGCGTAAGGCAGGATAAATTTACGGTTATGCTTATGACCGGAAGTTTCGGAAGCGGCCCGCTTAGAAGAATCGCCCGGATGCTTTCCTTTAAGGCGCAGGTATTGGTAGTTTGCGCAGCTAACGAAAGATTAAAAAAGCGGCTGTTAAAAGATAATTTGCCAAATGTCAAAGTCTTCGGGTTTATAGACAACACCGAAGAGCTCATGGCTCTCTCCGATTGTATTATAACCAAGGCCGGCGGGTCAACCATTGCCGAGGTTATCAATATGGACCTTGTGCCGATATTCGTTTCGGTTATACCCGGGCAGGAGTCGGATAATGTTGAGGCATTAAAAAGAATAGGGGTTGGTTTTACCCCCAAGAACCTCGCGCAACTGAAAAAAACAGTGCTTATCCTGAAGAATGACCCGGTTACGCTTGAAGAGATGAGGGAGAAATTGGAAGAGATAAAAAAACCCCTTGCTTGCCAGGAGATTTCCGGTGTTATACGCTAAGGTTGTTTTAGGCTTGCCTGTAGACCTCGCCTTTGATTATTCCGTCCCAAAAGCTTTCCAAAAAAATATTGCCGTGGGCGCAAGGGTGCTGGTTAATTTCCGTAATAAGAAATCAACCGGATACGTAATCGGGCTTGCGCATAAAACGGGAATAAAAAATATTAAGGATGTTTTAGGGTTGATTGACGAGAAGCCGCTATTGGGCAAAGACATGCTTTTGCTTGCCCGCAAAATTGCCGATTATTATTGTTGTTCATATGGCGAGGCGATAAAGGCAATGGTCCCGCAGGAAGTACGCAAAGGAAAAAACCTTGGGGACGCTCCCCAAGGTACCAGGCTCCATCAGCGGAGTGTCCCCTTGGGGAGCGTCCCACAGGTATTACATGTTTTGGAGCCGAAGAGGCGGTGGGAGATCTATATCGCAGAGGCAAAAAAGGCGCAGGAATCAGGGGAATCGGCGATAATTTTATTTAGCGATATACAGAGGGTATTGAAAGCTAAAGAGATATTTAAGGACGCCCGGATTGAAAATATTCGTTTATTATACCGTAAGGAGAAAGAAGAATTTACGATTTGGCAGGAAATTCGGTCTAAAGCCGGCTGCATAGTTTTAGGCACGCGTTCAGCCGTATTTGCGCCGGTAAATAATCTGGGGCTGATTATCTTAGATCACGAAGAAGATTCATCCTACAAGCAGGAGCAGGTTCCGCATTATCACGCGCGGCAAGTAGCGTTTATGCGCGCAAAAATAGAAGGAGCAAAAATTATTTTAGAGAGCATAAGCCCGGATTTAGAGAGTTTTTATCTGGCGCAGGAACGAAAGATTGATTACCGGGTAGTCAAAAGAGAAAAGGATTATCCTAAGGTAATGATAATCGATACCCGGCGTACGCCTTATGCGCAGAGAAAAAACAGAGCAATATTTTCCCGGGATTTAACCGATGCGATACTGGCGGTTTTAAAGCTTAAAGGGAAAGTTTTAGTATTTATAAACCGCAGAGGCTTTGCGACTTATGTTGTCTGTAATAATTGCGGGAAGGTGCTGAAATGCCCGCGTTGCAATATAAACCTGGTCTACCATTATGACCAGGATATTTTAAGGTGCCACCACTGTGTTTTTAAAATGGCCCCGCCTCAAATCTGCCCTGATTGCCATGCCGGTTATATCAAATATTCCGGCATTGGCACGGATAAAGTTGAGAGTGAGCTGGCGAGGATATTCCCTCAGGCGCGTGTGGGGGAAGAGATTATTGTCTCTACAAGCCTTATCTTGAAAGAAGAAGGGCAGAATTTTGATTTAATCTGCGTTTTAAATATTGATCATGCCATAAACCGCGTTGACTATATGGCGGCAGATAAGGTATTTTATTTGCTCTCCGGTTTAATTACATTAACGGACAGGGAAATAATTATTCCGACGAGTTTTCCAGGGCACCACTGTTTTGAATCTTTGCTCAAGGCCGATCCCCGAATTTTCTACTTACAGGAGCTAAAATTCAGGAGACAGCTTAAATATCCGCCGTTTAGGCATATCGCGCAAGTTAAGCTGCGCGGCAGGATTGAGGTTAACGTTAAAAAGGCCGCGGAAAGGTTATTCGAAAAATTAAAAGAAGGCAGCAAGGATGTCCGGGCGCTCTCCATAAGCCCGGGAGAGCCGCCGAAACTTAGAGGGAATTTCTACTGGCAGATATTATTCAGCGCCTTAAGCCCGCAAAAGTTAAGTAAATTTCTAAAAATACATTTAAAAAATGACAGGTATTCGGGTATAATAGTTACGGTAGACATAGATCCTCTCTAGGGGCGCTCTCTGGTGGACGCTCCACAGAGGGACACTCCGTGACAATTTTTGGTTGAAAATTAGTAAAAAATTAGAGAAATAACCGTTTTTTGAAGGCAGAGTGTCCCTCTGGGGAGCGTCCCCAAGGTTTTTAAGATGAAAATAATATTCTTTGGAAGTTCACATTTTGCCCTGCCGGCGCTTGAAGGCTTAATCAAGAATAAGCATAAGATTCTTTATGTGGTGACCCAGCCGGATAGGAAAAAAGGGAGGCACCTGCATTTAGGAGTGACGGATGTTAAGGCGCTTGCCAGGGCAGCTAAATTAAAAGTTTTCCAGCCGGAGAATGTAAACACAGCTAAGTCAATAGAATTATTAAAAAGCCTGAATGCGGATTTATTTGTTATTGTTGCCTATGGCCAGATACTCTCGCCGGAGGTTTTGGGTATACCCAAGGTCTTTCCGTTAAATATCCATGCCTCGCTTTTGCCAAAATACCGCGGGGCAGCGCCGATAAATTGGGCGCTCATAAAAGGGGAGAAGTCTAGCGGTGTTACGATTATCAAGGTAACTGAAAAGGTTGATGCCGGCCCGGTAATCCTGCAGAAGGAAATTTCAATCTTAGATTCTGATGACGCGATATCGTTAGAGGCTAAGCTGCGCGATTTGGGGGCGGATTTATTACTGCAGGCAATTCCTTTAATAAAGAGCAGAGATTACAAATTGAAGGAGCAGGATGAGAAAAGGGTTACTTTTGCTTTGAAGCTTAAGAAAAGCGATGGCCTGATTGATTGGAATAAACCTGCTCAGCAGATCCTTAACCTTATCCGCGGAGTTGTGCCTTGGCCGGGAGCGTTTACGCATTATAATCGTAAATTGCTTAAAATATATAAGGCTAAAGTTTCCAATTGGCCAGCTGCCCGCTTATCCGGTTATTCTGCTGGGCAGGTCTTAAATGTTGCCAAGGACGGAATAGCCGTAAATACGGGTAAGGATATTTTATTGGTTCAAGCGCTGCAGATAGAAGGTAAGAGAAGGATGAGCGCAGAGGAATTCATCTCCGGCTACAAAATCTTCCGCGGTGATCAATTTACCTAAAATAAAGGGAAATAAAGGGAACGTTTCTCTTACTCTCAAAGGGGACGTTTCTGTTTACTAAACAGAAACGTCCCCTTTATTTAGAAAAGTGTTGCATATTTAGAAAAGTGTTGCATAATCAGATTAGTGTGTTATAATTTTTTTCTATGCCAGAACTAAGAAAAGATCCGATTATAGGTAGGTGGGTTATAATTGCCACGGAAAGGGCGCGCCGGCCGGACCAGTTTAACGGTAAGCAATATGAGGTTGTCCTCCCGGAAAAACCTTGCCCTTTTTGCGAAGGATCGGAGTCGCAAACCCCTAAGGAAATTTATGTTTTAAGGCCGCAGAACTCTACCCCTGATGGCCCGGGATGGAGCTTAAGGGTTGTTCCAAGTATCGCGCCTTTTTTAAGGATCGAAGGCGACTTGGACCGCCATGGAAAAGGCCTTTATGACATTATGAACGGGGTGGGCGCGCATGAGATAATCATTGAGACTAATCAGCATATCGCAAATATGGC
>JAFGUY010000056.1 GCA_016938245.1 Candidatus Omnitrophota bacterium
ACAAAGTATGAGTAAGTTACTGCCGGAATTGATCCCGGGCATCTTCCTACTAATTAGTTAACTGCGCGGGATCTCCAAAAACAAAAAAGCCGTAAAGCGCCATTTTCCATGGTTATAAGCTTTACGGTTTATCTGTTTCCTTTGAAAAAATCTTAACTTCTCCTTGCAGCGTTATTAACGATATTAGTCTAACACTTTTTTCCGTTTTGTCAAATATTTTTTCTTGGACTATTGAGGCAAAAATTGGTATAATTATGGCATTATTTTGCCGATGTAGCTCAGTTGGTAGAGCAGGACTTTCGTAAAGTCAAGGTCGGTGGTTCGATTCCACTCATCGGCTCCATGATATCAAATGGCTAAGTTCCGTAAGGTATTGAAAAATCGTAATTTTCTTCTTTTGTGGCTCGGCCAGATTATCTCCCAGCTTGGAGATAGGTTAGGGCAGATGACTTTAATTGCCTTTGTCTATTTAAGGAGCCCGGGTTCTACTATGGATATGGCTAAAATCCTATCTTTTACCATAATTCCGGTATTCTTAATCGGCCCGGTTGCAGGAGTTTATGTGGACAGGTGGGACAGGCGCAGGACCATGTATACCTGTGATCTTTTAAGGGCGCTATTGGTTTTTACGATACCGTTCTTCCTTTTTTATTACAAAAGTATTGTGCCCATATATATTATTATTTTCCTTGTGTTTTCTATCGGCAGGTTCTTTGTTCCGGCTAAACTATCAATAGTACCTGACTTGGTAGAGAAAAAAGATCTGTTGATTGCTAATTCGCTGGTAAACATTACCGGTATGCTTGCTGCTGTATTGGGTTTTGGTATAAGCGGGGTATTAGTTGAGTGGGTAGGCCCAAGAAGCGGTTTTTATCTAAATGCCTTAAGTTTCCTTATGTCGGGGCTCCTTATGTTTTTCATAGTTAAGAGGGCCAACTCTTCAGCTATAGACTTAAAAGAATTAAGCCGCGAGATAGTTGATTCCATAAGAAAATCAGTATTTCAGGAGATAAGAGAGGGAATTTTATATTTTATAAGAAAGAAAGATATCCGCCTTACCGCAAGTATTATGTTTATCCTTTGGTCGGCTTTGGGCGCTGTTTATGTAGTTATGATCGTATTCGTTCAGGATATCTTAAATTCAGCAACCAAAGATTTAGGGCTTCTAATTATGTTTTTAGGGGCGGGTTTATTTAGCGGCTCGGTGCTTTACGGCCGTTTTGGCCAACGCTTAAGCCACTATAAAATTATATTTTCTTCGCTTGCATTAAGCGGGGTAATGCTTATTATTTTCACCCTTACCCTTAACCGCTACCCTTGTTTTTTAACTGCCGCATCTTTGGCCTTTATTTTGGGGAATACCGTATCTCCGATTATGATTGCTTCAAATACCATAATACATAAAGCAAGCGATAATGAGATGATGGGTAAAGTTTTTAGTTCCCTTGAAATAGTTATGCATTTGGGTTTTGTTCTGTTTATGTTTATAAGCAGTTTACTCGCAGAAAAGATCTCTCACATATCAATTCTTATTGCAGTAGGGTGCATATTTACTATTGTAGGTATAGCTAATATTATTGTTAAACGTAAAATACCGTGGTTAGATTAGAAGAGAATAAGTTTTATACTGAAGATAAAGCAATTGAATCTTTGCCTCTTGCGCGCAAATTTTATATTCCGTTATCTCAGCATTTAGGCAAGGCCTGCGTCCCCTTAGTTAAGGTAGGGGATTCTGTATCCATCGGCCAAAGGATAGGCTCTGTTGAGGCGCATGTTTATGCTCCGGTACATTCGCCCATCTGCGGTAAGGTTATAGCTATAGCAGATTGGCCTCACCCGGCCTTAGGCAGGGCTAAGGCAATTGTGATTGAGTCCGGAGATAGCTCATCTTTACCTGCCGTAAATTATAGATCGGAGGATACAGTTAATAAACTATCCGCCGAAGATATAAAAAAAATAATATTTGATTGCGGTATTGTCGGGATGGGGGGAGCGAGTTTTCCTACGCATATTAAGCTTAATCCTCCTAATCCGGTGGATACTTTAATTATAAATGGCGCAGAGTGCGAGCCTTATTTAAATGCTGATTATCGCCTGATGCTTGAGAAAACGCAGGAGATTATAAAAGGCATTGAGTTGGTTACGCGCTGTTTAGGGGTAAAGAAAGTTTTTATCGCCATTGAAGACAATAAGCCGGAGGCGATTAAAGCGTTTAGCTGTCAGTTGCCAGTTGCCGGTTTTCAGATAAAAGTTTTGGAATCGTATTATCCTCAAGGCGGAGAGAAGCAGTTAATCAAGAGCGTATTAAATAAAGAAGTCCCCCGCGGCAAACTCCCTTTTGATTTAGGAGTAGTAGTGCATAATGTAGCAACGGTATTTGCGGTATATGAGGCAGTTTACCTAAACAAGCCTCTTTATGAGCGGGTAGTTACGGTTGCCGGTTCTATACTCAAGAACCCTAAGAATTTATTAGTGCGTATAGGCACACCGATAAAAGAATTAATCGAATTTTGTAGCCCTCAAGAGGATCCGGCGAAGATTATTATCGGAGGTCCGATGATGGGTATTGCCCAGTATTCTACTGATGCGTCGGTGATTAAATCCACCAATGGGGTATTATTATTAAGTAAAAGAGAAGCCGTGTGTTTGGAAGAGGAATATTGTATTAGGTGCGGTGCTTGTGTAAGAGAGTGCCCTGCCGGGCTTATGCCTTGTATGATAAATTTAGCTTCAGAGAGGTCAATCTGGCAAGAGGCTATAAATTACGGAGCTATGGATTGCATAGAATGCGGGGTGTGCAGCTATGTTTGCCCTTCTAACCGCAGGCTGGTCCAGTCTATTAAAAGGGCTAAGCTGGAGGTAAATAGATGAAGGAAATGATAAAATTCGGTTTTATATTAGGAGTTATATGCATCGTGGCAGCCGGGTTATTAGCCGGTGTGGATATTCTGACTAAACCTAAAATACTCGCGCAGGAGAAACTGGAAGAAGAATCAAGCTTAAAAGCAATTTTTCCTTCAGCGCACCACTTTACCGAGGTAAAAGAAAACGGGGAGATAATTTATTATAAGGCTTTTGATAGCGACGGCAAGTTTATGGGTATTGCTTTTAAAGCCTCCGGAAAAGGGTATGCTGGAGAGGTAAAGACGTTGGCAGGAATGCTTAAAAACGGAGAGATTGTCGCGATAAAAATTTTATCGCATAATGAGACTCCGGGGCTAGGTTCACGCATTACCGCGGCAAACTTTACTGACCGGTTTAAAGGAAGAAGCGATTTATCTAAAGTTGAGGCAATCACCGGGGCTACAATATCATCAAGGGCAGTCATTGATTCAGTAAAAAAGGAAGCCGAAGAGATAAAAGTAAAGGTAAAGAATGAGAAATAACCTTTTAGTAAGCACTTCGCCGCATTTACATAAAAAAGAATCCATAAAAAGGATTATGTGGCTGGTAACTTTAAGTTTACTCCCTTCGGGCTTAGCCGGAGTTTTTATTTTTGGGCTTAGGGCTTTATGGGCAATAGCCTTAGGCATTATCGCAGCTGTTGTTACCGAATTTATATTACAATTAGCAACAAAGAGAAAAATTACTATTCTTGACGGAAGCGCTGTGCTTACGGGTTTATTATTAGCTTATAATTTGCCGCCGGATGTGCCTTTTTGGCTTCCTGTAATCGGTTCCGTAGTTTCTATTGCTATAGGTAAGCAGGTTTTTGGTGGGTTGGGCCAGAATATCTTTAATCCTGCGCTTGTAGGCCGGGTATTCCTTATGGCCTCCTGGCCAAAATATATGACTACCTTTGTAAAACCCTTAAGCTATGATGCGGTAACTTCTGCTACTCCTCTGGCTGCCCTGACAGAAGGCAAGGTGCTGGAGAATATCTCGTATTTGGATTTATTCTTAGGCAACCGTCCGGGCTGTATAGGGGAGGTATGTATTCTGGCACTATTAATAGGCGCCGTATTTCTTTTATTAAAGGGTTATATCTCATGGCATATACCGTTTACTTATATAGCTACCACCGGTTTATTCGCCTATATTTTCGGCGCAAAACCTCTGCTTACCGGAGATTGGCTGGCTAATATTTTATCCGGCGGTTTAATACTGGGGGCATTTTTTATGGCAACAGATTATGTTACTTCGCCTTTAACACGTAAGGGGCAAGTTATATTCGGGATCGGTTGCGGTTTAATTACTACGGTTATAAGATTCTGGGGGGGATATCCTGAAGGCGTATCTTATGCCATACTTATAATGAACGCGGCAACTCCGATGATTGACCGGTATACGCGCCCGAGAATCTATGGCTCTTAAAGTCGTGCGGTAATATGTCAAGATGAAAAATAACAAAATTTCTTCTTTCTCAAGAGACAAAAAGTCTATGAGTAAAATTGGCAA
>JAFGUY010000057.1 GCA_016938245.1 Candidatus Omnitrophota bacterium
CTGTTTTTTCTGCTGTAGACTTTTTATGCCCTGGTACAAAGATAAATGTTGTCATTTTTTATCTTGACATATTACCGCACGACTTTTAATTTGACTTTTCCTGAATCATTACTTAATGTTTATTTTGTCTTATCTGATCTATACAATAAACAAATTTCGCCAATACCTGGTTTAGTGTAATAACTAAACCTGATATCGGCGAATTTAATGTTACCACCACATGAGCCCTTAAAACTTCCTTAGAAGGAAGCTTTGACATCGCCTCTATATCCTTTTTCTCTAGGACCTTTTTCTTTAATGAACCGCCTTCTATCTTTAAATGTTCATGCTCTTTTACGAAATCAAATAATGACTTTGATACAGGCACAGGCTCGTCTTTAATAAAGACCAGGCCGCATGGCCCTTCAATACCCTTAACCAAAGACTCTAATCCTGATTCCTTCAAAGCCCTGCGCGCTACGCTATTTTTTACCACAAAAAGCGAAGCTTTCGAACCTTTCAAGGTCTGTCTTAAAGAGCATAGATCCGGACTGGCTACGCCGGAATACCTGACGATAAAAACAGCCTCGGATTCCTTTAATGTGTCTTTTATCCGGTTTTCCGAAGCCTCTTTAAATATTAACCCTAATTTCTTCATTTTATATTACCAGATTTAATCCCGGGCTCATGGATGTTGCAATTGAAAGACTGCGGACAAATTTACCCTTAACCGAAGCAGGCTTAGCATCATTTAAAGCTTCAATAACCTTAAAGGCATTATCATAAAGCTTGTCTTCACTAAATGACAGTTTACCTACAGCCAAATGTACCCCCCCCTGTTTATCGCCCCTGAATTCCACCTTACCTCTCCGTACGTCTTCAATTGCCTTCAATATATCGTTGGTAACCGTTCCTGTCTTAGGGCTTGGCATAAGCCCGCGGGGGCCTAAGACTTTACCTAATTTACTGAGATCCTTCATCATTTCAGGAGTGGCTATGACGCAATCAAAATTTAAGAAACCTGCGGCTACTTTGTCAATAAGCTCTGTACCGCCTACATAATCTGCGTTTGCGCCCCGGGCAATTTTCTCATGTTCTCCTTTGCAGAATACCGCAACCCTAACTTTTTTGCCCGTTCCATGAGGAAGGATTACTGTACCGCGCACCATCTGATCAGATTTTTTAGTATCTACCATTAAATGGAAATGCAAATCCACAGAGCTGTCAAATTTTACCGGGGACATCTTCTTTAATGCGGTAATAGCTTCCTTAAGCATATAAGTCTTTTCTTTATCTACCTGTTTTAAGGATTCCTTGTATCTTTTACTGTATAGTTTCATCGCTATCCTTCGACAACTATGCCCATGCTGCGGGCAGTGCCGGCAACAATCTTGACTGCCTGCTCCATATCTTGCGTATTTAAATCTGCCATCTTCTGTTTGGCGATCTCTTCAACCTGTTTTCTGGTAACCTTGCCGATAATCTCTTTGCCGCTCGTACCTGATGCCTTGGCTAGATTTGCCGCGCGCTTAAGCAAAACCGAAGAAGGAGGGCTCTTAATAATAAATGTAAAAGTCCTGTCTTCGTAAACATTGATGACCACAGGAAGAATCAATCCGTCCCTGCCCTTGGTCTGATCGTTAAACTGTTTACAAAACTGCATTATATTAACACCATGCTGGCCTAATGCGGGCCCTACCGGCGGAGCAGGATTAGCCTGCGCTGCAGGGACATGTAATTTAATCTGTGCTTTAATTGCTTTTTTTACCGCCATTATATCTTCTCCACCTGCCAATATTCTAATTCAACGGGAGTCGCCCTGCCGAATATAGAAACACTTACCTTAATCTTACCCTTTTCAGGGTGTATCTCGTCAATTGTACCGTTAAAGTTCTGGAATGGACCGTCAGTAACTCTGACCTGTTCACCTTGCTCAAAAACGACTTTAGGGATAGGCTTTGCCTGGGTATCCTTAGTCTTTCTTAAAATGTTATCCACCTCTTCTTGAGGAAGAGGCATGGGTTTTTTACCTAAACCGATGAAACCGGTAACCCCCGGAGAAGTCTTTACAAAAAGATAAGTCTTCTCATTAAGCTCCATTTCAACTAAAAGATACCCCGGAAAGAATTTCCTCTGGGAAATCTTTTTCTTTCCTGAACGTATCTCCGATATCTGCTCGGTAGGGATAACAACACTTGATATAAATTCCTGCATTCCGGAAGCTGCAACCTTATTCTCCAGCGTTGTTTTTACTTTATCCTCTAAACCAGTTTGCGTATGGACAACATACCAACTTTTCATTATTTAAATAATATGGTTAATAATTTTGAGAGGATAGCATCGATTATACCGATAAAAAAACCTAAGATTATCGTAACTACAATAACTACTATAGTCGAGGCTAATAACTCCCTGCGGGTACTCCAGGCCACCTTACTTAACTCGACCCTTACTTCTTTTAAGAAATTTATTGGCTTAGCGACAATACTCATAATACCTTATTTTTGTAGCTCCCTGCTAAACTACAGGAGCGGCAGGACTTGAACCTGCAGTCACGGTTTTGGAGACCGTTGGTTTGCCATTAACCGACGCCCCTATTAAATTATTTTATCTCCTTGTGCGGGGTATGCTTATGACAGGACCTGCAGAATTTACTGATCTCAAGCCTATCCTGATGCAATTTTTTATTCTTTGTCGTCGTATAATTTCTATTCTTGCAAACCGTACACTCTAATGTTATTATTTCTCGCATATATAAGTCTTTTTAAGCTGGAGACGAGAATTGAACTCGTGACCCCGTCCTTACCAAGGACGTGCTCTGCCAACTGAGCTACTCCAGCATTTTGCTAAAAGCGCCGGAGACGTATAAGAGCAATTAAAATAAAAAAAATCCCTTTAAGAAATCCCTAAGGGATTCTTAGAATTTTATTTTTTCTTACGATTAAAATATTGTAACCACAGAGATTTACGTAAGCAATAGAATATATACTAATTTGGCAGGATTGTCAAGTATTTTTTGACATTTTTTGAAACCAATCTATAGTCTTATTAAGGCCGTCTTTAAGCCTAACCTTTGGCTCCCATCCAAGGGCCTTCTTAGCCAGGGCAATTGAAGGCTGGCGCTTGCGCGGATCATCCTCAGGCAGGCTCTTAAAAATAATTTTAGACTTGGATCCGGTTAATTTTAATATTAACTTAGCCAGCTCCATAATGGTAAATTCATTAGGGTTACCTAAATTAACCGGTTGATGGCAAGAGGAGCGCATTAGCCTATATAACCCTTCAACCAGATCTTCAATATAACAAAAGCTCCTTGTCTGCATGCCTTTACCATAAATAGTAATAGGCTTAGAGAAAAGGGCCTGATTTATAAAATTAGAGACTACCCTTCCGTCGTTTGGCCTCATCATCGGGCCGTAAGTATTAAAGATACGCGCAATCTTCGTATTAATCCTGTGTGCACGGTGATAAGCCATAGTAATTGCTTCGGCAAAACGTTTTGACTCGTCATAACATCCGCGCACTCCTACACAGTTTACATTTCCCCAATAATCTTCTTTCTGCGGGTGCACTAAAGGATCCCCGTAAACCTCTGATGTTGAAAAAAGCATGAAAGTAGACTTTTTATCCTTTGCTAATCCTAAAGCATTATGCGTTCCTAAAGAACCGGCCTTGAGTGTCTGGATAGGAAAATCAAGGTAATCCGCAGGAGAGGCAAGAGAGGCGCAATGCAAGACATAATCAACCTTCCCTCTGATTTTAATGTAACCGGAAACATTACTTACAATTAGCTTAAAATCCTTATCTTTGATCAAAGGCCTTATATTATCCAGGGAGCCGGTCATGAAATTGTCAACACAAATAACAGAATAGCCTTCTGAAATAAGCCGGTAGCAAAGATGTGCGCCTATAAAACCAGCCCCTCCGGTTATAACTACTGTTTTCTTATGCATCCTGCCTCCAATAATCCAGAGTAATCTTTAGGCCCTGACAGAAATCAAATTTAGGCTTAAACCCTAAAACATTTTTCGCCCTGGAAAGATCAGCAAAAGTCCTAAAAACATCTCCCGGGCGCTTCTTTAAAAAAGCCGGCTTTATATTTTTCCCCATAATACGGTTAAGTATTGCTATAAGCTCAAGCGCAGTGTAATCTTTGCCTGAGGCAATATTAAAAACGCCGGACTTTAAAGATTTAATTCTTGCGGCCAGCAAATTTGCATTAACTACATTAGTTACAAAAGTAAAATCGCGCGACTGCTTTCCCGTGCCATATACAGAAGGAGACTCATCTTTTAACATGGAATTAATGAATTTAGGCACGACTACGGCATATTCATCATCAAGTGACTGCCGGGGCCCAAAAACATTGAAATAACGCAATGAAACCGACGGTAAACCGTAGTGGTGACTAAAAATATTACAATAATATTCTCCGGAGAGCTTAGTCAATGCATAGGGAGATATCGGCTGAGGGACAAATGACTCCTTTTCCGGAAAATTTGAGACATCCCCGTATACTGAACTTGAAGAAGCAAAAACAAACCGCTTAACTTTGCTTTTTTTAGCTGCGTCCAGCATATTAAGCGTTCCGCCGATATTAACCTCATTGTACTCTTTGGGATTATTCATAGACTTAGGAACACTTCTTAAGGCTGCCTGATGCAGAACAAAATCAATCCCCCGGCATGCTTTAAGACAGGCCTCTTTAGAGCGTATATCCGCCCTTACCAAGTCAATCTTGTTTTTTAAACCCCGTAAGTTCTCTTTTTTACCGCTTGAGAAATTATCCAAGACACGGACACTTTCGCCTCTTTTTACTAATTCTTCAACAATATGGGAGCCGATAAATCCGGCGCCTCCGGTAACAAGAAAATTGCTCATCCCGTTAGAAATCCCTTCTTTAAAAATCCCGTTAATACCTAATTTCTAACGGGACTCATAACCTTACGACCTTTCTATTCTTCTTACATATATATATATTACGCGTATCAAATATACTCCTTGCATTATCTAAAATCAGGTTATAATCCAGGCAAGAATGATCTGTAGTAATCACAACGCAATCAAATTTCTTCAAATTCTCCTTTGTAAGCAAGATAGATTTAAGGTTTAAATTAGGAAATTTTAAAAAAGGCACCAGCGGATCATGATAAGATACCTTAATCCCCTTCTTCTTTAAAATCTCAATAATATCCAAAGCAGGTGATTTTCTCAAATCTTTAATGTCTTTCTTATAAGTAACCCCGATAAGCAAGATTCTAGACTTTTTTAACCTTATCCTTTTGTCTTTCAATAACGATTCCAGCCTGTTTACTACATATTCCGGCATAAAAGAGATTATATCCGAGGCAAGCTTAATAAAGCGTGATTTAAACCCGAATTTTTTCGCTTTCCAGTATAAATAAAGCGGGTCTTTAGGGATACAATGCCCTCCTACTCCCGGCCCCGGATAAAAAGGCATAAAACCGAACGGCTTGGTAGAGGCAGCAGCAACAGCCTCCCAAATATCTATATTCATCTTATGGGCCATCATTGCCAGCTCATCTATCAGGCCTATATTAACTATACGGAATGTATTCTCTAACAATTTAGTAATTTCGGCTACGCGCGTAGAAGAAACCATAACTACCTTACCCACTACAATCTCATATAATGCCTTTCCTAATAAACCGGCATCCTTATTAATTCCCCCTACAATCTTAGGGATTTTAGAAACCGGGTATTTAACATTCCCGGGGTCAATTCTTTCCGGAGAAAAGCAAAGGTAAAAATCTTTTCCGTGTTTTAACCCCCTCTTTTCCAGTAGCGGCAGAATAACCTCTTCTGTGGTCCCCGGGTAAGTGGTGCTCTCCAGTATAACTAAGCTTTCCTTTTTTAAATTGCGTGAAATCAATTCAACCGCTTCTTTTATAAAGGATATATCCGGGTAGTGCTTTCTCTTCAAAGGGGTAGGGACACAAACGATAACAGCATCCGCCTGCTTTAATATCTTGAAATTCCGGCAGGGAATCAACCTATGCGTACTTAAGGCGCTCTTTAATTCCTGATTATTTACATCACTTATATAGTTTTCTCTCCTTTTAAGGTATCCCAACCTGCCTTTATCTATCTCAACCCCGAATACAATAAGGCCTTTTTTAACAAATTCTATGGCTAAAGGCAAGCCTACATAACCTAAGCCGACTACCCCTATCTTAATCCGTCTTTTTATTATATTATTCTTAAATTCCGCTAAATAACTTTGCATTACGCGCCTTTTCTACCGATACTGATATAGCTAAACCCTAATTTCCCCATTTTTTCAGGATCATAGATGTTGCGTCCGTCAACAATAAGCGGACGCTTAAGTAATTTCTTTATTTTAACAAAATCCAATTTCTTGAACTCATCCCAACCAGTAGCAATTAGCAGGCAGTCGCATCCCGAAACTGCTGCATAAGGGTTACGGCAAAACTTTACATCAGAGAGCACAACCTTAGCCTTCTCCATAGCCCGAGGGTCATAGGCTTTTATAAAAGCCCCTTCTTTCTGCAAAGACTTTATTAAATAAATCGCCGGGGAGTGTCTTATATCGTCAGTATCGGACTTAAAAGAAAGCCCTAATACCCCGATATTTTTATCCTTAATAATCCAGAGCGCATCTTTAATCTTAGCTATTAAAAAACTCATCTGGCTTTCATTTACCTTTTTTACCTCCTCAAGCAACCTGAAGCCATACCCTAACTTGCCTGCTATACTTATAAAAGCATCCAGGTCTTTAGGAAAGCATGACCCGCCGTAACCTAATCCTGCTTCAAGAAAACTTCGCCCTATCCTTTTATCTAACCCCATGCCGGAAGATACTTCTCCTATATCCGCACCTGCTATATCGCATATGCGCGAGACGGCATTAATAAAGGATATCTTAGTAGCTAGAAATGCGTTAGAAGCATGCTTAATAAGCTCGGCAGACTTTATATTAGTTACCACTACAGGCGCATTCAAAGGTTTATATAATTTAACCATAATATCCTTAGCCCTTTTGGACTCTACTCCGATCACAATCCTATCCGGATGCATAAAATCGCTGATCGCTGAACCCTCTCTTAAGAATTCAGGGTTAGAAACAATATCAAAATCAACCTTACCCTTAATATATGTTGTCACGGTCTTTTTTAGCCAAGCCCCGGTTTCTACCGGAACCGTTGATTTCTCTACGATAAGACGGTACTCTTTTAGGTTAACGGCGATCTCTGAAGCTACTTTCTCTACTCCCGTAAGGTCTGCTTCGCCGCTGCCGGAATCCGGGGTACCTACAGCGATAAAAATTATCTCTGACGCTTTAACTGCTTCTTTAATACTCGAAGAAAAATAAAGCCTTTTGCGCTTCAGATTATCCTTAATTAACTCTTCTAATCCCGGCTCATATATAGGCAAAATACCTTTTTTTAATGCTGTAATCTTTTTAGCATCATTATCTACGCAAATAACCTTATTGCCTAATTTAACAAGGCAGGCGCCGGTAACTAACCCCACATAACCTGAGCCGATTATAGCAATATTCATAATTATTGTGCCCCTGATTTAGGCTTGTTATAGCTCTGGTCAAAGGAAAATTCTGCTTCAGGGAAGGCCTTTAATCTAAATACTACGAAAATTCCCGAACCATGATTCCTCTTGTTGTTCAATGTCAGGTCCACCTCCCAACAGTGCAGGTCCCGGGACAATGTAAACTCCTGCTCTAATGAACCTTTCTTAATAAAGGCATTGCTATCATCAGTATAAGATTTAAGGTTATATCTTTGATAAATAGAAAATCTCCATTTAGGGGTAAGCCGCCAGTTAAAACTTGCCGTAATCTGGTTTCCTCCCTTTCTTTCATAACGCTGGCCAAATCCCAAAGAACGCTCCGGAGCAAAATCAAAGCTTATATCGTAGTTAACTTTTGAAAAACGGTTATAATTCTCAAAGTCCAGGTCTCCTTCCATTCCGGAGTGCTTATAAGTAACGTCTCCTTCTATCCTTAACCATGAATAAGGAAGGATTTTATATTTAATAAGAATATCCGAAAAAGAAGCGCCTAATTTCCTGGAATTATCAGGGTCAACTACAAGGACGCGGGTTCCGTTCTGATCAGTATAATACCTTGTCCCATAAGTAATGCGCGGAGCAAAAGCATAGCTGGTGCTTATATTAATATCTAAGAAATCAACGGTTGTTTCTTTACCTTTAGAATCCTTTCTCTTTACCTGCAGCTTATTTGACAACCCTAAATTAGCAACGTTACTTGAAGTAATCAGATCAGTATTATCTATGTATTTTAATTTATTAGCACTGATTGTAGGGGCATGATTATAAGAATAACCTACAGTAGGGGTAATGATATGCCTTACCCCGTTTAAATTAAGGCCTAAGAAATTAGTCTTAATATCAAATATCCGGTAGAATTTTGTGCTTAAATCCGCTCCGGCGTAAAAAACAGTATTTACCGGCAAGGTCTTGCCGTCTGCCCCTTTATCATAGATAATCTGCCGGTCTTTGACAAAAGGAGTGAATTCAATAAAAGCCAGCTTCATAGGCATAGAGAGCTTGTTTATAATATCAAACCTGTTCATGCTTAACTCATCTGCGGTCTCCGGATACATAGAGGCTTTTTTATTAAAATTAGCAAATATAGAACTATTCTCAAAATATAACGGTGTCTCCCAAAGCTGTACACTAAGCAGGGTATATTTTATCTCCGGGAGCTTATCTAACTGGTCAAACCAATGGTTAACGCGCTTCTGCGCCAATATATCTATGCTGGAGTATCCGAAGCTATGATGGAATAACGCATAAGATAAAGGCTGGGAATCCTTTTCATATTCGCGGTAAAAATAGTCTTTCAATATGTTGCTGTTTAAATCATAATACTTCCTTCTTTCGTCACCGATTTTATAGAATTCTGATATGAAGTTCGTCTGATCTGCTATATCCCATTTATGGCGCCAGCGGATAAGATACCTTTGGAATTGCGTACGTTGGGCCCCGGCAGAAAGAGTACTTTTATCCGGCCTTTCATCCGAATAATAAAACTTAAAATCCCCTCTACCAAAATACGGCGTAGAATAGTTTGAACCAAACCCTTCGGCTATCCCAAGCTTGCTGCGGTAATCAAGGTATATTCTACCGCTTATATAATCGGTTAATTGATATTTCCAACCTGTCAATACGTAAGGCCCCCAATCTTTACTCTTACCCGGCATAATCCTTACATGCATCATCGGATCTTCCAATACGTGGTTAAATCTGGGCAGGTATAACAAAGGAAAGCTGCCTAAGTACAAAATATTATTCTTTGTCTGAATCTGGTCTCCGGGTAAAACACCCATCTGTTTTGAAGCAATACGGTAATGCGGCCGGTCAAAACTGCAGGTTGTAATATAGCCGTAGCGGGCGATAAATTCAGACTCATCCAGGCGTTCTATCTTCCTTGCCTTGCCAAAATAAGGGTTAGCCCTGAAACCTGCGTCAATAATAGTGCCGGTTTTATTGGCAAAATCATAGGTTATCTTTTCGCCTTCTATAACGCCCCTTTCATCTTCGAGCCGGGCATTGCCTTCGGCTACCCCCTGTTTTGTGCGGGTATTTACGGTTAGTTTTTTACAGGTAAGTTTAGTGCCTTCGTATATAATCTCTACATTCCCCTGTGCGGTTACTTCTTGGGTCTCTGTAGAATATTCAACATTATCACCGTTAACTACAATAGGCTGAGAGACTAATCCTTTAGGGCTGCTATCTTTAGCATAAATTAGATGAGGGAGTAAAACGAAATGAAAGATGCTTAGAATTAAATATATAAAATACCTACGCCGTAACATTGCTTATAAAGGTTGCCTTTCTTTTACAATAATTGCCGCACCGATTAAGCCTGCGTCGCTTCCCAGTTTTGCCCTGAATATCTTAACATGGCCGCCCTGTACGCTCATCGCCTGAGTTTTTAGTGACTCTTTTGCGCTATCAAATAATACTCTGCCGGCGTTAGATACTCCTCCGCCCATAACCACGGCATCTAAATTTAAAAGATTTACTACCCCGGCTAAAGCAAAACCTAAATGCTTACCCACATTTCGCCATAGCTTAATCGCTATCCTATTCCCCTTAAGGGCCAGCAAACTAAGCTCTTCCAAAGTAATATCACGCTTAAACTCCTTCTTTGCGCTTTTTATAATCCTGCTGTTTCCTATATAAGCCTCAAGACATCCGTAGCTTCCGCAGTTACAGCTTAATCCGCGCTCATTAATCGGCAAGTGCCCGACTTCTCCTGCGGCATTATTAAACCCGCGATAAAGCCTGCCGCCTATTATAATGCCTCCCCCTATACCTGTACCTAAAGTCATACATAGAACGTTGTTGAACCCTTTTGCTGCTCCCAGGCGGTGCTCTGCTAAAGTCATTACCTTAGCATCATTATCCAAGAAAACCGCTAAACCCAACCTTTTCTTAAGCGCATCTTTTAAACGCACCTCTTTCCACCCGGGTATATTGGGGAGAAAATGCACTATTCCGTTTTTAGAATCAACCGGCCCGGGAAAACCTAATCCTACCCCTAAAACATCTGTCTTATCAAGATTATTATATTTCATAATCCTGTTTATAGAATAAACAATGCCGGAGATAAGCTCTTCTTTTTCAAGGAAACTTTTAGTACCTAGTATTTCCCTGTCTTTGATATTATATTTTAAATCCAGGAGGGCTACTTTTAGGTTAGTACCGCCTAAATCAATAGCAATAATATATTTTTTATCCATTTATTTTTGTCTTCGCCTGTAAATAATTGATAAGATTACCATAAAATAAGCTTTGGCACAAGGAATAATCTTACTTATGGTAGGCTAAGACCTTATTTCTTCCTGAATCTTTAGCTAAATAGAGGGCAGAATCGGCAGTCTCAATAAGAAAACGCGAATCGTTTGCGTCATCAGGAAAAGTAGATATGCCTACGCTAACAGTCACTTTTAACTCTTCATCATAAACCTTAATTTTCTTAGCTTCTATCCCATGCCGTATACGCTCAGCAGCAAGCAAGGCCTGTTCTTTATCTGTTTCGGGTAAGACTATAGACAATTCTTCCCCGCCATACCTGCCCGCAAAATCTATCTGCCTTACAGTGCCTTTAATTGTCTTGGATATTTCCCTTAATATGGCATCACCGACTAAGTGCCCGTATTTATCGTTAAAACCCTTGAACCTGTCTATGTCAATCATAAGAAAAGAAAAACAATGCTTAAACTTACGTGAGCGTTTAATCTCTTCATTAAGCCTCTCTAAGAAATGCCTGCGGGTAAAAAGAGAGGTTAATCCGTCCATAATAGCTAATTCCTGTATTTTCTTATAAAGCAGGGATCTTTTAAGTATGCTTAATAACTGTTGCGCAAGGATCTGAAAACGGCCCTTATCTTTTTCTTTAATGCCGCAGGCAATAAGATAGCCCTTAGTATCCTTATCTATAGCTAAAGGAAATTGCAGGTAGTCTTTATAAATACCGGCCTCTTCTTTTTTATCCAGGATTCTGCAGTCCGTAACCTGCATATAATTATTAATACGCTCTTTAAAAATGCTGAAGACCTTATCCTGGTTAAGCTCCCGGGATATATCCTTCGTTATATCATAAAGCGCTATCGTCTCGGTAACGCTTCTTTCAAGCGCAAAGTTCTTTTCTCTAAGTTCTCTGATTTCTGAATAAATACGGTCACATTCTGATTTTAAATCTTCCAACGCCGTTTCCCTCTTTATAGCGGCTTTGGATAAAACGAATTTAACCAGTAAGAATGCGGTTATAGTTAACAGAATAAGCGCAATTAAATAGGGCATACCTTATTTCTCCCTTGCTGTTTTGCCTGATACATCGCTTTATCCGCCTTACGGATTAATTCTTCTTCATCCATAGTATCTTCCGGTAAATTAGCAATACCTATGGATACGGTTATGTTAGTTTCGCTACGCCTAAGTATAATCTTCTCCTTCTCTATTCTTAAACGCAAAGACTCTGCGATTCCTAATGCCTCCATCTTGTCTACGCCGGCTATGGCAACACAAAATTCTTCCCCGCCGAAACGGCTGGTAACCGGGTTTAACCGGGTAAGGGCCCCGGTTATTACCTTACTTAACTTCTGTAATACTATATCTCCTGCGGTATGGCCGAACTGATCGTTGTATTTCTTGAAGAAATCTATATCCAGCATCAATAAAGAAAGAGGGGTAACCTGGCGGATACTCCTCTTGTACTCTTCCTTAAGGCGCCCCAAAAAATAATCCTTGGTATAAAGCCCGGTTAATGAATCGTGTATTGCTAAATCATGGGCGGCCTTAAAGAGTTCGCTATTTTCAATGGCTATTGCCCCCAAATCAGATATAGCTACTAAAAACCTTAAGTCATCCTGAGAATAAAAACCAGCCTCTTGATTATCCAGCCTTAAGATACCCATCTGTTTATTCTCTGTTAAAAATGGGGAACTTATTAAAGACGATACCGGCCTTATTTCTAAAAGAACTAGCTTATCCGGGTCAAAACGAAAATCATTCCTGATATCTTCGATTAATAGCGGCGCAGCATGCCTTAAAACCCATAAATCCAGTATATCTCCCTCCTTCGCCTTAATTACTAACCCCTCTCTTTCCGCTTTATTCTTAAAAAGTATCAATTTCTGATTCTGGCTGTCTATAAGATAAACTATACATACCCCTTTGTTTTTGCTTATAAGAGAAAAAGCCTCTTGAGCTAAAGTTTCGGTTACGGATTCTAATTCCAGGGTCAAATTAATCTTATCAAGCAACTTTGCAAGGCTGTTATAACGCAGGTTTTTTTCTTTAAGAGAGAGGTTATTCCCTTTTTCCTTAGAATATTCTACATTTGAAAGATTTATCGTCTCTTGAAGGCTTTGCAGGCGTAATTGGAAATCCCGGTTTTGAAAATAGTTTCTTCTGAAGAGATAGAAAAGAATAAAGATATTGCTAAGATAAAATATAGCGAGGGGCATTATCGGGCTGGCGGCCAAAACTTTTCCCAAGAGAAGGGGGAAAACGAAATATACAAAAAAAAGCAGGATATTACACGAGGCGGAATTTAGCAAAAAAGGTTTTACCCTGAAGGTAGGCATAAGGAAGCTTCCTTTTAAACTTACACTATAGTCTCTTCGCTATCCTTATCAAAAAAGTGAACCTTGCTCATATCAAAAACCAGATCCATATCCTGATTAACCTTAGGCCGGTTGTGAGCTCCGACCCGGGCAACAAAAGTATGTTTTCCGGTATTTAGGTACAAATAAACCTCCGAACCCATAGGCTCATAAACTTCGCAATTAGCCTTTACTATATTCTCCGGCGGGGCCTCTGAAACAAAAAGCTTATCATAAATATCCTCCGAACGAATCCCGAAGATAACTTCCTTATCCGTGTAAAGAGATAATTTCTGGCGCATATCTTCAACTAATTTTACGTTTACTTTACCCTCGCAGAAATAAAGACGGCTATCTTTCCTGATAATTTTTCCGCGCATAAAGTTCATTGGAGGAGAACCTATAAAACTGGCGACAAATTTATTCTTAGGATGGTCGTATATCATAATCGGGTCTGCTACCTGCTGCAGAAGGCCATCTTTCATCACCGCTATTCTATCCCCCATGGTCATAGCTTCAGTCTGGTCATGAGTAACATAGATAATTGTGGTTTGCAGCTTAAGATGCAATTTATGAATTTCGGTACGCATCTGAACCCGCATCTTAGCGTCTAAATTACTTAAAGGCTCGTCAAATAAAAAAACCAGCGGCTTTCTTACTATAGCCCTTCCGACTGCCACGCGCTGCCTCTCGCCGCCGGATAACTCACGCGGCTTACGCTGCAATATCCGCTTTATCCCCAGTATATCCGCAGCCTCATTTACGCGCTGGGTGATCTCTCGCTTAGGCATACGCCTTAACCTTAAACCAAAAGACATATTCTCAAATACGGTCATATGCGGATACAAGGCATAATTCTGGAAGACCATTGCAATATCCCTGTCTTTTGCCGGAACATCATTTACTTTTTTTTCGCCTATATAAATATCCCCTGAGCTTATCTCCTCTAAACCGGCGATCATCCTAAGGGTTGTTGATTTACCGCAACCGGAAGGGCCGACTAAAACCATAAACTCCTTATTCTCTATGCTTAAATTAATATTATCAACTGCCTTTACATTACCCGGGAATAACTTGGATACTTTATTTAAACTTACCTGCGCCATTTTATTTTAACTTAGATAACCAATCAATTTGCTTAGCACTTCCTTCATATTCTTCCGGAATACAATCATATCTATAAGCCCATGCTCAAGTAGGAACTCCGAACGCTGAAACCCGACAGGAAGCTTTTGCCTTATAGTCTGTTCGATTACCCGGGGGCCGGCAAAACCAATCAGGGCGCGAGGCTCAGCTATAATTACATCTCCTACTCCGGCAAAAGAAGCCATAACCCCTCCCATAGTAGGATTAGTAAGGACGGATATATACGGGAGCCTTGCCTTTTTAAGATAACTTAAAGCAGCGCAGGTTTTAGACATCTGCATAAGGCTTAACATTCCTTCATACATTCTTGCCCCGCCACCTGAGCCGGAAATAATAATTACCGGGAGCTTTTTTTCAATAGCAGATTCAATTGCCCGGGTGATTTTTTCGCCTACAACCGAACCCATCGACCCCATAATAAAACGCGAGTCTGTAACCGCAATAATAGTTTTTTTATTATTCAAAAACCCCTCCCCTGAAACCACTGCGTCCTTTAAACCTGTGACTGCCTGATCCGCGGCTATTTTATCTTTATAGGTCTTCGGGCCCTTAAAATCCAAAGGATCAGCAGAAAGCATATCTTTATCGTATTCCTCAAAGGTATCTTTATCTATTACCATATTGATTCTCTCGTATGCACCCAGAGAAAAATGATGCCCGCATTTAGGGCAAACCTTGAAGTTTTCCTCAATTGTTTTATTATACAAAGTCTCGGAGCATGCCTCGCATTTAGTCCATAGCCCGTCAGGCATCTCTTTCTTTTTCAATCTTACAATGGTATATTTCGGTTTTCCAAAAAGCGCCATATTCTCTTATCCTTCGTGTTTATGGATGACCATACCCGAAAGAACCTTCGGATAGAAATAGGTAGTCTTAGGAGGCATCTTGCTCCCCTTTAAGGCAACTGCCATAATATCTTCTATTTTAACAGGGTTTAGAAAGAATGCTACTTTCTTAGGGTCAGAATCCACCGCTTCAATAAATCCATCCGGATTCGGGCTAAATTTAAGCCTCTCTTTTTCCTGGGGGTCAATTTTTAATATCTTTAAGAAGATAAGTTGATTTAAAATAGCCGCATCCAGAGATCTGTATTCCTTAGGCTTATCCACCATCTCCTTATCTAAAATCTTGATATTCTTTAAACGCAAGAACCAGTATTTTTTATCCTTATACATCCCCAAAACATGTTCGCTAAAACCGCTCTTCTCCATTAAAAAGAAAAAACGCCCTTTTTCTTTAATTCTTTCAACGTCAAAATATTTCTTTAAACTCTTAATAAGCTCATCCGCCTCTACGTATTTGTCTAATCTCAATAAGCGGTGTATAGGCAGTATTGACAGCCCGCGCTGGTCAGCCCCGGTAAAATAACTTAAGGTATAATTAAAGCTGGATTCACCCGGGAATTTATCTTGCAGCTTCTTACGCATCTTATCCCTATAGACACAGGAGACTTCATAGCGGTGATGGCCGTCAGCAATAAAAACATCCTCTTTTCTCATCCCGTTTTGGATAAATTCCAAAATACCGGGGTCGTCTATACCCCAGAGTAAATGCCGCGTTTTTTCCTTATCAATAACTTCAATAAGAGCAGGCCTTCCCAGGATATGCTGGTCAAAAACCCTGTTAATAACGCGCTTTCTATCTTTAAATACCACAAAAATCGGGCTTAAATTAGCTTTGGTATTTTTCAAAAGTTTAAGCCTGTCCTCTTTTGCAGGGGAATGCGTATTTTCATGGCCGAATACCGCAGAGCCCTTATCCTCCAGCCTTAATAAGGATATGAAACCCAGCCGGGTTTTCTTCTCTCCGCGGACATTGTATTCCTGGCTGTAAAAATATACCGCCGGTTTATCGCTTTGGACTAATACTTTATCCTTAATCCACTCTTTAAAAGTTATACCTGCCTTTTGATACTTATGCTCTTTGGGAGTATCTTTTCTTAATAGAATGCGGATAAAATTATACGGGCTTAAAGAGTAATAATAATCCTGCTCTTCGGAGGAGATAACGTCATAGGGCGGGCAAAATAAATCCGAAAACTCTGCAAATTTTGCCTGATTGTAAAAAAAAGCTTTAAAAGGTTTTATCTGTGCCATTTTAGTTTAGTTAATATTTATACCATAAAATAGAGCAAAGATAAATGTAAAAAATAAGATTTTATTTTTTGTGCGGGCAGATAGGGCACCCTTCTTTAACCAAAGGGCAAGCGGCGGGTTTCGTATCTGATTTATTCAACTTGCGGTAATCGGTAGCGTAAAAACCTGAACCTTTAAATATAATACCGGAGACTCCCCCTATCAGCCTTTTAATCTTCTTATTGCACTTAGGGCAGTTTTTAAGCGGCTCATCGGTTATCTTCTGGAATACTTCAAAGACTTTATTACAATTAGCGCATTCATATTCATAGGTCGGCATATCCGTAACTCTCCTTATCTAAAAGATTTCTTTATTTTCTCAGTAAAACTCTCTTTTATATCTTCTCCTGAAAGGCACGCAAACTTTTCTATTGCCTGGCGCTGTTTAAGATTAAGTTTCCGCGGTATCTCTACATTAACCTTGACTAACTGATCACCAAAATTCCTGGAGTACAGATCGATTATACCTTTTCCTTTAAGCCTGAATATGCTTTGGCTCTGAGTACCTGCGGGTATCTTCATATCTACTTTTCCGGTTAAAGTAGGAACAATTATCTCTCCCCCTAATATAGCTTTGCTTAAACTTATATCAGCCTCAATCAATATATCATTCCCGTGCCTCTGGAAGAAAGAATGCGGGATTACCTCTATAATAACATAAAGGTCACCATGGATAGATTGCCCTGCCTCTCCTTCGCCGCGCACTCTTAAATTAGAACCATTATCAACTCCTGCCGGAATTTTAACTTTTATCCTTCGCGTAACTTTTGACCTACCCTCGCCATTACATTCAGAGCAGGGAGATTGAATAACTGACCCTTCCCCTCCGCAGCGGGGGCAAGCCTGTTGTATGTAAAAACCGCGTGCGCCTGCTACTGAGCGACCTGAACCCCTGCACTGAGGACAAACTACTTTTTTTGTCCCGGGTTTGGCACCTGTACCGGAACAAACAGAACAAGTTTCATAGCGCGGTACAGTAATTGTTTTTTCTGTGCCTCCGGCAGCTTCTTCTAATGTAATTTCAACAGCAATCTGTAAATCCCTGCCCTTGCGCCTTGCGCCTTGGGCATGCCTTGACCCTGAACCGAAAAAATCATAACCTAAATCGCTAAATATCTCTTCGAATAGCCCTCCACCGAAACCAAAACTGCCTAAATCCTGAAATACGCTGCTAAAATCAGCTCCCTTAAAAATATCCTCCTGAGCGTATCTCTGGTCTATCCCGGCATGGCCATGCTGGTCATATAAAGCACGCTTATTAGCATCAGAAAGAACCGCATAAGCTTCGGATATATCCTTAAATTTCTCCTCGGCCTCTTTCTTCTTCTCATGCGGCACGCGGTCAGGATGAAATTTAAGCGCAAGCTCCCGATAAGCTTTTTTTACTTCATCGAGGCTTGCGCTCTTTTGAATTCCCAAAACCTCATAATAATCGCGCTTCGTAGGCATTCAGTTTATTTTTTATCGTCCTCTTCTTTGTACTCCGCATCTATTATATCTTCTTTACCCTTACTCTCTTTTGGCTCTTCGGGCCCGGGGCCGGCATTCTCCTGCGCCTGGCCTGCATTAGGCTCTCCTTGAGGCTTTTGCTTGGCAGAGGCTTGTTTGTAAATCTCTTCCGCAAGCTTATGCGAAGCACGGGTTAAATCTTCCATCCCCTTCTTTATCCTTTCGACATTCTTATCCTTAATCGCTGCCTTTAAATCATTAGCCTTTACCTCTATATTCGCCCTCTCTGTCTGGCTGACCTTATCGCCGTAATCTTTAAGCGATTTTTCAGTGGCATAAACTAAATTATCCGCCTGATTAATAGTTTCAACTTCCTCTTTCTTCTTGGTATCTTCGACGGCGAACTTCTCGGCATCCTTGACCATTTTATCAATCTCTTCCTTAGAGAGCTTCTTAGGCGCAGATATACGCACTGACTGCTCTTTGCCTGTGCCTAAATCCTTTGCTGATACATGCACAATTCCGTTAGCATCAATATCAAAAGTAACTTCAATCTGCGGGACTCCGCGCGGGGCTGCAGGAATACCAACCAGATCAAATCTTCCCAACTCTACATTATCATTAGCCATCTGACGCTCTCCCTGCAAAACCCTGATCGTAACCGCAGTCTGATTATCTGCCGCAGTCGAGAATATCTGGCTTTTTCTGGTAGGAATCGTAGTATTCCTTTCGATTAACTTCGTACTAACCTCTCCTAAAGTTTCGATACCTAAAGATAGGGGAGTTACATCAAGCAGCAATACATCTTTCATATCGCCTTTGATTATCGCAGCCTGTATTGCTGCGCCTAAAGCAACGCATTCCATAGGATCAACTCCGCGCTCAATTTTCTTGCCTACATAGTCTTCGACAAATTTCTGCACTATCGGCATACGCGTCGGCCCACCAACCATAATAATACGGTTAACATCCGCAGCTACAAGCTTAGCATCTGAAAGCGCCTGTTCCATAGGATGACGGCACCGGTCAATAATCGGCCCGACTAAATCCTCTAATTTTGCCCGGGTAATATTCATCGTCAGATGCTTTGGCCCCGAAGAATCAGCGGTTATAAAAGGGAGGTTGATATCCGTACTTACGGTTGAGGATAGTTCAATCTTGGCTTTCTCCGCTGCCTCGCGTAACCTCTGCACAGCCATTTTATCATTCATAAGGTCAATGCCTGTTTCACGCTTAAACTGCCCGGCAATATATTCCAGCAGGGTCTTGTCCATATCTGTACCGCCTAATTGAGTATCCCCGGAGGTAGCCTTAACTTCAAATACCCCCTGGGCCATCTCCATAATGGTAACATCTAAAGTGCCTCCCCCTAAATCAAAGACCATAATCTTCTGCTCTTTCCCTGCTTTTTCCAAACCATAAGCAAGACATGCAGCAGTAGGCTCGTTAATTATACGCAAAACCTTAAGCCCGGCGATCTCTCCTGCATCTTTAGTCGCCTGCCTCTGATTATCATCGAAATAAGCAGGGCAGGTGATAACCACTTCCTCAACCTTATCCCCTAAATAGTTTTCTGCATCCTGTTTAATCTTCTGCAGGATAAATGCAGAGATTTGCTGCGGGGTATATTCTTTACCCATTGCCTTAAATTTAAAATCCGTACCCATCTTACGCTTTGCCGCCTGTATGGTGCTTTCGGCATTAACTGCTGCCTGCCTCCTAGCCGGTTCTCCTACCAAACGTTGCCCGTCTTTAGTAAAGGCAACGTAAGAAGGAAATGCCTTGCCGGAAGCAACCCCTGCTCCTTCTGCCGAGGGGATTATTACCGGACGAGAACCTTCCATAACTGCCGCTGCTGAATTTGAAGTACCTAAATCAACCCCGATTACTTTAGCCATTTTAGCCTCCTTGCCCACAAGGGCACACCCGCGCAATTCCGCATAAGCGCGGGGTGTTATTTTTTAGAAACTTTTACCTTTGCTGTCCTTATAACCCTGTCATTTAGCATATAACCTTTTTGCAATTCTTCCATCACGCTATGTTCCGGTAACTCCTTATCCTCTACCTGCATTAAAGCCTCATGGCAATGCGGGTCAAATATTTTTCCCTTTGCCTCCAAAGGCTTTACCCCGTATTCTTTAAGCATTTCGTAAAGATGCGCTAAAATCATCTCTACCCCTTTTAAGAAAGCTTCGGGGTCCTGCTTTTGCGCCTCAGCTAAACTTACTGTGCGCTCTAAATCATCCAATATATTTAAAAGCTCTAAGATTATGCCTTCATTTGCAAATTTTACAAAATCCTGCTTCTCCCTTTCGATGCGCTTTCTGGTATTCTCAAAATCAGCCTGAAGCCTTAAGATCTTTTCGGCGAATTCAGAAGCCTTATCAGCATCTTCTTTTAACTTCAGATACTCGGATTCTTTTAAGATTATTTCTTTTTCTTCCTTTTTATTCTCTTCCTTATTATGGCTTATCATTCTAAGTTCTCCAGAAAATCGCTTAAAACGTCAGAAATATAGGAAAGCGCGGGAATAATATGTTCGTATTCCATGCGCACCGGCCCTAATACTGCGACCTTACCCTGCGGCTTCTTTTTCCTCTTGTAGCTTGATACCACTAAAGAGCAGTTAGCCATATCCGGGCATCCTAATTCATGGCCAATATAAACTTTCACCTTATCGTTAAAATCCCGGTTAATAACCTCTATCAGGCGCTGTTTTTCTTCAAGCGCGCTTATTATTGATTTTCGCAAAAAGAATGGAACAAATGTTATTTTTCTGGTATAATACTCATAAGACCCGAAAGGAGGCTTATGAGACCACAAGGAACAC
>JAFGUY010000058.1 GCA_016938245.1 Candidatus Omnitrophota bacterium
CCTGACTACCGGGATTGCCGGCCAGACCACATTGATTCAGAAGACAGTTAAAGAGGAGATTGAAGGCCAGATTAGCGGCGTGGTCGTACCTAAGATTACTGATGTAAAGACTGAAACCTCCAAGATACTCGCTGCCACAGGTACGGAGTCTTTGCAGGATAAGATCACCGATGTAAAAACACAGGTGGTGCAGGAAGTGCAGCCGCATATTAAGTCCGGTATATTAAACGGAGAGAATGCGGTGAGGATTGGCTCTAAGCTTGCTATCCGCTATCGTACTGAATCCGGGCTCTCCCCGACAGTATCAGTCTATAGTCCTAAGAATACCTTGCTTGTTGCAGGCAGGCCAATGGTTGAGATAGGCGAAACCGGTATTTATGAGTACAGCGTAACCTTCCTGGTTGCATGGGGCAAGGGTGCTTTCACTATTGTCTGCTCAGAGCCGGTTAAGGGGACAGTTGATGCCTTTGTGCTTAAGGTGAGTGATTCGGATATAGAAGATATCTCAAGCAGCGTCTCCGCGGTCTTAGGCAGTACATCAGGCATTACTAACCTAAAAAGCATTACCGAAACATTAAGTACGCAATTTGGCGATATGGATAAGGCCATCGCGCAGATCAGCAAGAATATTAGCGGAAAGGTTGAAAAGGTGAAGGACGCCGCTGTTGAGCTTGCCAGCGTATTTAAACAGCTTGAAGATATGAGCAGTACTATTAAGAATATGGGTGGGACTGAGGGCATAAATATCGATAAGATCTACCAGGTCTCTAAAGACAGGCAGGAAGATATTAATTACATCAAGAATAAGAGCGAAGAGCTGAAGGCGGCGATGGAGCTTAACCAGAAGATGATTGAGAATGTCGCTCGTAAGCCGGTTGTTCAGACTTGGTTTGAATTCAAATAATAAATAGGGACAGCGACCTTTTTCCTAAAAGCAAAGACAGTAAAAAGGTCAAAAGGTCGCTGTCCCTATTAAAAAAATAGTGGAATATTCGGAAAGTATGGTAAAATAAAGGCAAAACGGAGGAAGCATTAATGAGGGACTGGCCTAATCTTATTTTATCTGTTTTTTCAGTATTATTTTTCTTTGTTGCTTCAGCCGAAGCAGGGATAACTTTGCGCCTTATGGCGGTTAATCCTGCCGAATGCGAACAGGTTGTTCCGATAAAAGTTTATCTTCCGGTGGAGGTTAAACCCGAGGATGTAATTTATAAAGGTGATTTAGAGGTAGCTTACGATACCCAACAGGGCAGCTATTATGTTTTTGGCGAGTTCTTGCTTGCGCCAAAAGAAGTCCTGGAAAAAGAAATTGAAATTAAGGATGTTTGGGTTATTGATCCTGCCGAGGTTGCTCTTCTGCGCCAGGAGGCAAAAGATATCCTTGATGGCTTTAAGAAGACCAAATATTACGAACGTGCCCAGCTACTTTACAGCGGTATAGATAAGAAGTTAAAGGAAATAGAAGAAGTCCAGGACCTCTCATCCGCAAGCCCCGGGTATAAAATCTCCAACTATAGAAATTGTTTAAGCCTTATTAATTCTGCTAAGGCAGATTTACTTGCGGCAAAGACTTTACTCTCTGAGGCCTCACCTAAAGGAATGGCCAGGTTTACCTGGAAAGTCATCCTATTTATTGTAATATTCTTAGGTGTTTTAGGCGGCGGGTCTTTCTTTATCTGGCAGCGCCAGTCCAAGCTTGAGTCCGAACAAAAACCTAAGGAATGAGATTCTTATTTATATTTCTTCTTCTTTGCTTGCAAACCCCATTTGTATCTGCTGAAGTTTCAAGCACCCTCTGGAATACCGAGAAAACCCAGCATTTCATAATTTATTTTCAGAAAGCCGATACAGGCTTTATCAGGGATTTGGTCTATACTGCTGAGAAGGATTATAATGATATTGTTGATGGGTTAGGCTTCAGGCGCATGGACTTCTGGAGTTGGGATAACCGGGCGAAGATATATATTTATTCCGATGCCCAAGAATACCAGAGGGAGACCAGCAGGGAGGATTGGTCCAGGGCAGTAGTTTTTGTCCACACCCGCACTATCAAAAGTTTTATGGGCCAGCCGGGTTTTTTTGATTCTATCCTGCCGCATGAGATGACGCATATAATCTTTAGAGAATTTGTAGGAACAAAGATTGCCTTGCCGCTTTGGATAGATGAAGGGGTGGCAAGCTCTCAGGAGAAGAGCCACCTCCAGGGGAGGCTTAGTTTTGCCAAGAATTTAATCGAGCAGGGGAAATATATTGATTTTGATAAATTCTTTCAGATCTATAGGCTTGTGGATGTGCAGCCGCAGGTTTTTTATTCTCAGTCAGCTTCAATTATTGTTTTCCTGTTACGCCGTTACGGAAAAGATCGATTTGTTGAGTTCAGCCGTAAGCTGCGCGATGGAACGCCTTGGGATAAGGCCTTACTTAGCGTTTACAGGTTTAAGGACATCAGCCAGATGGAAGATGCCTGGAAAGATTTTATTTTAAGGAATTTCTGATAATTCTGTTATAATAAATAGGGACAGCGACCTTTTTATTTGCAGGTTCTTTGATAATCTTTGCTTAAATTCTTGAGTTAGATTCTCCCTCTTGCCGCGTCTATTAATAGTGAGAATAATAGATGAAACAAGGCTTAAAAGGAGGGGATTAAGATGCTGTTCCTAGTAAAAATGATTCATTAGCTAAGACATTTAATACTGCTCATATGTGTTATTCGCAGTATTTTAATAGCAGATTGAATCAGCGCGGGCATCTTTGGCAAGGGCGATTTTATTCCTGTGTGTTGAATCAGTCGCATCTTATACTTGCCGCTCGCTATATTGAGCGTAACCCTGTGCGTGCGGGGATTGTGGATAAGCCCTGGGATTGGCAATGGTCAAGCGCTGCTAGCCATACGAACCGTAAAATTGATGAGTTACTTAATGCTTGCGAATTGCTTAAACTTGTGGACATGTCAAGTGTTTCACCGGTCGTCCCCTTGGGGCGGCTGAGTTTGTATTGAGAGGGCGGTCGAAAAAGGATAGAAAAAAGGTCGCTGTCCCTATTTAAGGAGGGTTTTGAGTATGCAACAGGATGTTAACATATTAGTTGTTGAGGATGATCAAAAAACTGCGGGCCTGCTTGAGTCTACGCTGCAGTCAGCAGGTTATCATGTCTGGATGGCCGCTGACCCTAACGAAGGACTGGAGCTTTTGCGTTCCAATATCTTCCCCGTAGCAATTACGGAGTTACGTTCCTTAAAGATGGGCGCCACACAGTTCACCCGCGAAGCTAACAAGATCAGCCCGGGTACCTATGTCATTGTGGTCACCCTTTATTCCTTAATTAACAGCGCAATTGAGGCAATGGAGGCAGGGGCTTACGGGTATATCACAAAACCCTTGAATACCTCAGAGATCCGTATAGTTGTGGAGAGGGCGGTAGAAAGGTTTTTCCTGCTTTCTACCAGAGAAGATAAGGAATATTTTGTCGATCTGGCAGTGAGGGACGGGCTTACCGGGCTTTTTAACCGACGTTATTTCAACGAGTTAATAAAAATAGAATTTAACCGGATTAAGCGGACACCGTCGTTTCTCTCCCTACTAATGCTTGACATCGATAATTTTAAAAACTATAATGATACGCAAGGTCATCAGGCAGGCGATATTTTATTGAAGGATGCTGCCAAAGTTTTTAAGAATTCGGTGCGTACTATAGATATAGTCTGCCGTTATGGGGGGGAGGAATTTGTGGTAATACTCCCATATACGGATAAGAAGGGGGCTCAGGTCATTGCCGAGAGGCTTCGTATGCAGACGGGGCTTTATCTTCCCACTACTGTAAGCATAGGTGTCTCTACTACTCCGGAAGATGCCGATGAGATAACTCAGCTGATCGAGAAGGCTGATAATGCCTTATATCAGGCAAAGAAGAGCGGTAAAAACAAGTGGTGTGTTGCATGAGGGTTTCTATACTGGAGCCTAAAGGGGCAATCTGGGAGGGGATGGCAAACCAGGTAATGCTTCCGGCTGAAGAAGGCCAGATGTGCGTGCTTGATTTCCATCAGCCTTTCGTAGTCAGGCTTACAAGCGGCAGCATTGCCTTTGCCGATATGAAAATCGCAGTAAAAGACGGAATTGCCTATATGCGCTCTAACAGCCTGACGGTTTTCGCGCAAACTTAAAATATTTATGGGTACCTTAGGATTAATTATCGTTATGTTTTTAAGTACTGCCGGACCGGCTGCGGTTATAGCCTTTACAGGATATGCCGCGGTTAAGGCGGTTGCCCGTAATCCTTCCGCAAGCCCTAAGATATTCATTGTAATGATCCTTTCGTTTATATTTGCAGAGGCGATAGCGATTCTGGCGCTTCTGATTTTATATAACCTGTTTGCTAAGTGAGATAAATATGCTGGTTAACCTTTTGATTGTCCAGATCATTACCTTTATAGGGATTGTCTTGCTCTTGCGTTTTCTCTTTACCCGCCATTTAAAATCGGCATTAGCCAGGCTTAATACCCTGCACGAAGAGAATTTAGCTAAAGAGGAAGAGCTGAATGAAGAGCTTCGGCGCGCCAAAGAGCAGAGCGACGTCTTGATTGCGCAAAGCAGAGAAGAGGCAGATTTAATTATTGCCGAGGCCAATAAAGACGCCCAGAGAATCAGGATGAATATGGAGGAGCAGGCGAGGAAACAGGCAGAGAAGATTATCTGTGATTCGCGGATAGACAGCGAAAAGATCCAGAAGAATGCGCTTAAGGACATACAGGGGCAGAGTATTGAGCTTGCCTTAAAAATGATTTCAGAATTACTTACTGAAACCGATAAGGTGGCTTTGCAGTATGAGCTTGCTAACGGCATAATTGAAGAGATCTCCCGCCTGCCCAAGGAACAGTTTAGCGTTTCCGGAGGAGAGGTCAATGTTACATCCAGTTTTCCGCTTTTAGAGAGGCAGAGCAATGAAATCAAAAATATCCTTTCAGATAAATCTGGCTCGCCGGTGAATTTAAATCAGAAGCTTGACCCGGGTATTATCGGCGGGCTTATAGTTGAGATGGGCGGTATGGTTATCGACGGAACATTAAAAAACAAACTACAGAGGATTGTCCAGGGGTTTAAATAAAACTTATGGCGGTTGAAGCGCTAGATATTAAAGAAGTAGGAAGGATTGAGGAACTTAGGCAGGGGATCGTTAAAATTAGCGGCCTGCCTAATTGTGCATTTGGGGATGTTATAACTTTTGACAATTCAGGCTCTGGCGTTGGCCACGGGCTTAAGGGGATGATTGTTGAGTTTAACCCTAAGTACGCCTTTGGTATTGTTTTCGGGGATGAGCGCAGGATAAGGGTAGGGGATAGAGTCTCAAGCCGTAAGGATTTGTTAAGCGTACCGGTGGGTGATAATTTTATCGGCAGGGTGGTTGATGCCTTAGGAAAGCCTTTGGATGGAAAGGGAAAGATTGAGGAAACCCATGATTATCCGATCTTCCGCCAGGCTGCCGGGGTAATGGAGCGTGAGCCTATAGCTCATACCTTGCATACGGGGATAAAAATTATAGATATGTTAATTCCTCTGGGCAAGGGCCAGCGCGAACTTATCGTCGGAGACAGGCAGATTGGCAAGACTTCCATTGCCCTGGATGCGATAATAAATCAGAAGGGAAGAAATGTTATCTGCATATACTGCTGGATTGGCGGTAGCGTTACCGCATTCAATAAGATTATGCAGACCATAAAAGAACATGGGTGTATGGATTTTACTCTTGCGGTCTGCGCCTCCGCAGGGTCATCGGCTAGCGAGCAGTATATTTCTCCCTATACCGCCGCGGCATTAGGCGAGTATTTTATGTATAACGGCAAAGATGTTTTGCTGGTTTTTGATGACCTGACTAAGCATAGCTGGGTTTACAGGCAGATGTCTTTGCTGCTTGAACGTGCTCCCGGAAGAGAGGCTTACCCCGGCGATATATTTTTCCTTCATTCCCAGCTAATGGAGCGTGCCGGCAGGCTAAAGAAGGAATTCGGCGGAGGCACAATGACATTTTTGCCTCTGGCAGAGACGCTGCAGGGAGATATCACGGGTTATATCTGCTCTAATATTGTTTCAATGACTGACGGCCAGATTTATTTGAATGCCGGGCTATTCCAGGAAGG
>JAFGUY010000059.1 GCA_016938245.1 Candidatus Omnitrophota bacterium
ATCCGGTATTAATTCTTTTAAAACCTGCTCGTGGGCAGAAGCGCCGAATTGCTTTTCAAGAATATCCCTGGGCGCATGGCCCGGCCTAAAACCCGGAACCTTAGCCTCTAAAGATATATGTTTAAATACATCCTCAAATTTATTTTTAACGATATCCCCGGTTACCTCAACATTAATTTCTCTTATATTGCTATCGGTCTTCTTTACTTCTATTTTCATCCCGTTACAAACCCCCTGTCTTTATCCCGCCACATAATTTGTAACGGGATTCATCTTTTCCTTTCTCCTAAAACCTACATCCTGAATTTCTCTCCCAAATAGACTTGGCGCGCCTTAGCGTTATTAATAAGCTCGGAGGCTGTCCCCGAAATAAGGATCTTTCCTTCGGCTATAAGATAGGCGCGGTCAGTTATAGACAGCGTCTCTCTTACATTATGGTCGGTTAAGAGAATCCCCAATCCCTTCTCTTTTAATTCCTTGATAATCTCCTGTGCCTCATTAACTACAATAGGGTCAATCCCTGAAAAAGGCTCATCTAAAAGGATAAAAGAAGGGTTAGTCACCAGTGCCCGCGTAATCTCTAATCTTCTTCTTTCTCCTCCTGATAGCGTGTAAGATTTATTCTTTCTTAAATGCGCGATATTCAATTCATTAAGCAAACTATCCAGCCTTCTTTTTCTCTCGAACCTGCCTATAGGCAAGGTCTCTAAGATCGCCAGGATATTTTCTTCAACAGTAAGTTTTCTAAAAATAGATGCCTCTTGCGAAAGATAGCTTATGCCAAAACGGCAGCGCTGGTGAATAGGCAAATTAGTAATATCGTAATTATCAAAGACTATCTTTCCGCGGTTAGGGGAGATAATGCCTACTACCATATAAAAGGTTGTAGTTTTTCCTGCGCCATTAGGGCCCAGGAGCCCTACGATCTCGCCGCGCTTAACCAGGATATCTACTCCGCGGACAACTTCTCTTTCGTTATAAGATTTACTTAGGTCTTTAATTTCCAAAAGATGCATTTTTAAACTCTTCCGTAGAATAAAAAACTAACTGTGGCCTGCCGTTTAAAATTATCTTCTTATCCTTTGCTACATATACCGCTTCATCACTGTAAGAAATATTATCTCCGCGCACTATCCTTACGTTCCCGCTTGCTACTATTCTGTCTATGCTACCGGCCATTGATTCTTGTGTTTGAATCGCTGCTTTTGCGTTTTTATTACCCGCGTTAAAATAAATATCCATCTTATCGCTATAAATTATAAGGTCAGATCTTTCCACCCTGACATTATTATTAAAAAAAGCAATGTTTTTGCTGTAATCAACCTCAAGCGGCCCGTCGCAGGTTATAACCACCTTATCTTTAATCGCCGAACCTTCAAGATTGTCCCGTAGTGCAGGATTAATATCAACACGTACATCTTTATTCAAGGCTACCCTATCCAGATTAGGCTCACCGTGCGCTCCGGTACCTACAATATTTATATTATCTTTATTTATATTAACCTTGTCTTTGGTTTTAACCAGCTGATTCTTCCTGTCCCAGTCCATAGAATCGGTTGTAAGTCTTGCGCCTCCGGATGTAGTAATTACTACATCTTCTTTTAAATATACCTTGTCTTCTTCTTTATTAAAATCACCCTTTTTGGCGGTAAGGTTAACATTTTCCTGCGCTCCGTACAAATTACCGCTTACATCTTTTAATTTTACTACATCCGTAAAAATATCCGCGGATTTGCCTGATATATCCCAGCTCTTCTTTCCCTTATCTCCATAGCCGGATAAAGAAAAATCGCTTATTTGTTGGGCCGGATTTTCAATAACAGGGGAACTAAAAGACGGACGTAAAGATAATAAAAAGAACATAGAGAAAAGGAATATTTTCTTAGCAAGCATAACTTTCTACAATCTTTTCCCATTTGCCTTGTGACTTAAGGATCAATTCTGCGACCTCCCTTACTGCGCCACGGCCGCCCTTCTTGGTAGTGATGTAATGAGCAGCATTTTTTATCTCGAGACAGGCATTAACTACGGCAACGCCAAAACCGACAAGCTTCATTAAACCTAAATCTACAAGGTCATCTCCGACAAAACAAACTTCATCTTCTGTAACATTGTATTTCTTAAGAAGCCTGCCTAATATAGCGCTCTTAGGAGAAATATCGCTAAATACTTCGGCTACCCGCATATCCCGTGCACGCGGCTTTATCGTAGCAGAACCCTTAGCCGTAATAATGACTGTTTTAATCCCTACTCTGCTTAAAAGGTAAACTCCTAATCCGTCATGGACATCGAAAAACTTTGAGTCGCGCGTCCGGGAATCATATATGATGCGCCCGTCAGTAAGTACACCGTCAACATCCAAAAGAAGCAATTTTATTCTGCCTGCTTTTTCTTTTAACTTATACTCTATTTCCATATTCAAGGCTTAAACCAACCCCGCTTTAAGTAAATCCTGCACATCCAATAATCCTACCGGACACCTCTTCTTATCAACCACAGGAAGCTCATCAATACGCTTCTCCTGCAAGATGCGCATTGCCTCAGCTGCCAGCATATTTTCGTGGACCACTGAAGGATTTTTGGTCATTACTTCCTTAATTTTACGAAAAGGCATACGGGTATCTGTTTTAAGGTTACGGCGAAGGTCTCCGTCGGTAAATATCCCGGTTAGTTTTCCGGATTTATCCACAACCGTGGCTGATCCTGCCCGTGCCTGAGTAATCTTTACCAATACACCCGATACCTTTTCATCTTCTCTGACTATCGGATTATCTCTCCCCTTGCGCATTATATCCGAAACACTTAAAAGCAGCCTTCTCCCCAGTGCCCCTCCGGGATGAAAAAAAGCAAAATCTCTTTCTTTAAAACCCTTAAGCTCCAATAAACACACTGCCAAGGCATCGCTCATTGCTAAAGATGCAGTAGTAGAGGCAGTAGGGGCTAACCCTAAAGGGCAGGCTTCTTTTTCTACCGATACATCTAAAACTACATCGCTGTATTTGCCTAAAATTGATTTTGTATTGCCGGTTAAAGCAATTACCTTACAGCCTATCTTTTTTAAGAGAGGCAAAAACTTCTTTAAATCCTCGGTAGATCCGCTATTAGAAAGAATAATAACTACATCCGAAAAAGTAACTCTCCCTAAATCTCCGTGAATTGCCTCAGCAGTATGCAGGAACAAACTGGGTGTCCCGGTTGAAGCTAATGTAGCGGAAAATTTCTGGGCGACTATTCCGGTTTTGCCCATGCCGCTTACTATAACCCTGCCTTTAGTTTTTAAAATAAGGTTGAGGGCTTCTTTAAATTTATCATCGATGCGCCGCTTTAGGCTCTTTATCGCAGAGGCCTCAATATCTAAAACCTCTTTTCCTCTTTTTAAAATATTTATCTTCAACCTATATTCCTTTTAAATTAAAACCTTTCTTATCTTATTTACCTGTTTAAGCAATTTTTCTAAGGCCTTAAGGCCGATCATATTCGGACCGTCACAAAGTGCCTTATCCGGGTCAGGATGCACTTCCAGAAATAACCCGTCGCAACCAAAGGCAACTGCCGCCCTTGATAACCCTTCTACAAATTCGCGGTTACCCCCGGAACAATTCCCCTTGCCTGCCGGAACCTGTATGCTATGCGTTGCATCATAAATTACCGGATAACCGAAATTTCGTACGATCTCTAGAGCCCTAAAATCAGTCACAAGATTATTATATCCGAAAGATACGCCGCGTTCGGTAATAAGAATATTCTTATTACCCGTAGACTCTGCTTTCTTAATTATCGGTAAGATATCCCACGGAGCCAGAAACTGCCCCTTTTTTATATTAACTGCCTTGCCGGTCTTAGCCGCAGCTAAAACAATATCCGTCTGACGGCTTAAGAAAGCAGGTATTTGGATAATATCCAATACTTTTGCCGCTTCAGCCACCTCTCTTACGCAATGCACGTCGCTTAATACCGGGATACCCACTTTATTTTTAACCTTATTTAATACTTCAAGCCCCTTTTTTATACCGGGACCGCGAAAAGACCCTAAAGACATCCGGTTAGCCTTATCAAAACTTGACTTGAATATAAACGGTATCCCAAGCTTTACAGAGATATCTTTTATCCTTTTAGCAATATTTAAAGACATGGCCTCCGATTCAATTACACACGGCCCGGCAATAAGAACTAACTTATTATTATCGCCGATCTTAATATCCTTAACGCTAACCTGCTTCATTATTCTGCCTCTCTCTTTAAATATTCTTCTACTTTAGCCAAATCTTCCGGAGTATCTATGCCTATAGTATCAAATCTAGTCTCGAGAACTTTTATTTTAAACCCTTCTTCCAAAACCCTTAGCTGTTCCAACCTCTCTGTCTCTTCGAGGCTCGAAGGCGGGAAGTTCTTATAAATAAATAAGAAATCTTTGGTGTAAGCGTACAACCCGATATGTTTGAAATATGCCGGATTTTTTACATTCGAATTAGCCGCAAAGCATGGAATAGCATTACGCGAAAAATACAACGCAAAGCCGTTTTTATCCGTTACCACCTTAACCACATTAGGGTCATTGATTATATTTAAATCCTCCACCCTTTTTTTAATTGTGGCCATGGAGACTTTTGAGTCATCAATTAGTGCGCGGGCAACGCTATCAATCATCGTCGGGTGCACTAACGGCTCATCAGCCTGGATATTGACTATAATTTTAACATCTAAAGGATTAACAACCTCGGCTATCCTGTCGGTGCCGCAGAGATGGGACTTAGAGGTCATTGCTACCTGCGCCCCGAAACCCCTTGCCACATCCGCCACTTCATCCGCATCACAGGCGATTATTACCTCATCGAGCAACCGCACCTGTTTTGCTCTTTCCCAAACATGCTGAATCATAGGTTTACCCATTATATCCGCCAATACTTTACCGGGGAAACGGGTAGAAGAATATCTTGCAGGAATAACCCCTATTACATCCATAATCAACCTAACCTCTCTAGCAATTCATCTTTGTTTACTGTAGCTGTTCCTATCTTGCCTACGACAATCCCGGCGGCATAATTAGCAATATGCGCTGCCTCTATTTTGGTGGCTCCGACTGCAAGGCTCAAAGCAAAGGTAGCAATAACCGTATCTCCCGCCCCGGAAACATCAAAGACCTCCTGCGTTACCGTAGGTATATGCGTTATTATTCCTTTTTTCTCGAATAATTTAATCCCATGTTCTCCTAAAGTAACCAATAAAGAATCAAGCCCCAAGTATTCCATTATCTGTTCACCCGCAGCCTCGATATCACGGTCAGTAAATAACTTATCGCTATCTAATTTTAATTTATTCTTATTATCCTTTATCTTAAGATTCCTTACCGCATTCTCCAACTCCCTGCAGTTAGGGGTAATAGCAGTTACTCCGCGATAATATTGGAAGTGATCCTCTTTAGGGTCAACCAGAATAATCTTCTTATAAGACTGGGCAAGCAAAATCAGCCCCTCAAGTAACTGGGCGTTAATAACTCCCTTTCCGTAATCTTCAATAATAATCGCATCAAAACTTTTAATATTCGTCTTTATAAAATTAAATATTTTCCTTACTATTTCCTTTGATAACGGTTCAGTATGCTCCCAGTCAACCCTAACCACTTGTTGATGTCCGGCGATAATCCGAGTTTTAACCGTAGTGCACCTCTGCGGTATAACCGTTATACCTTTGGTATCTATACCCCCTTTTCTTAATGCTTTTCTAAGGAGAACAGCATTCCTGTCCTGGCCGATAACTCCGGTTAAGCATGCGGCCGCACCATAGGAACTTATATTATTGGCTACATTAGCTGCGCCTCCCGGGACATGAGTCATTTTATTCGCCCAGACTACCGGTACCGGAGCCTCAGGAGAGATTCTATCTACCTTTCCCCAAACATACTCATCAAGGATTAAGTCGCCGATAACCAGAATGCGGGCCTTCTTAAACTTTTTTACTATATCTTTAAGCCTTTTCATATGCTATGGGAAGTTTTTACCTATATTATTATTTGAGGTGCTTTGAACTAATAATTCTAACATATTATTACGCTAAATCAACTATATATTTTATAGGGTTTCATTTTAAAATTGCATCCGCGCAGGAGACGACGTCGTCAACAGTAATTGCTTTAAGGCAGGCAAATTCTTTTTTGCAATTATGCGCCAAGCATTCGATACAACCCACATCTTTATGCAGTACTCTATCCTTTATCCCTAACGGCCCCCAGCGTTTCGGGCTTAAGCCTTTCTGTTGCCTGCCGAAAATAGAGATTACCGGCGTGCCTACTGCTGAAGCAATATGCACCGGGCCAGAATCATTAGAGATAAATAAGCTTGCCCTCTTTAATATACTCGCTAATCGGGATAAAGAAATTTTACCTGCCAAAGAGATAGCCGTAACAGTCATATTTTTAATCACATTCTCGGCTAATGCTAAATCCCTTGAACCTGATACAACTAAAACCTTCAAGTTATACTTTTGCGCCAGTTCATCCGCTACCTCTGAAAACCGCGAAGCCGGCCAAACTTTCGAAGGGCAGCTGGCCGAAGGATTAATAATTAATATTTTATCGTCACTTCTTATCCCTTGCGATTTTAAAAAATCACCGGCCCAGCCTTCGGATTCAGCTTTTATGGGCATAAAAAGCTCTTTGTTTCGAACTTCTATATTTAAGGGTTTTAATAAATCCAAATTGTATTCCGATTCATGCCTTTCGCCGGATTGCTTGGTGTGGGGTATTTTATCCGTGATCAGGAATTTAAATTTCCTATCGTAGCCAATCCTTTTAGGGATACCGGCTAAATAAGCAATTAGGTGCGCGCGGTTTGTAGGATGTAAAATTACCGCCGCATCAAATTTCTGTTTTTTTAAGTTGCCGGCAAACTTAAGGGTAGCCAGCCAACTCTTATGCCTTGCGTCTTTGTCATAAACAATAACTTCATCCAAGGATGGGTTACCGTAAACGATCTCTTTCGTATAAGGAGAAACCATCATCGCAATAAAAGCATGCGGATAACTTTGACGCACTGCCTTGATAACCGGAGTAGACAAAACTACATCGCCTATTCTGTCTGTACGGATTATTAAAATACGCTTGTAGGCCTTTTCTCCATTGGCAGTTGGCAGTTGGCAGTTGGCCAACAATACTCTTGCCGCACTTAATACATCATCTACTTTAATAAGGTTAAGGCAAGCGAAAGTTTCAAAGCGGCACTGCGCTTTCTGGCATGGACGGCAATAGATCTCTTTTTTAACCAGGCTGCTTTTTTTAGACCATGGCCCGTATTGAATATCATCGGTAATACCGAATATAGCAATTACCGGTTTATCAAAATAACTGGCCATATGCATTACCGCGCTGTCGTTACTGATAACTAAACTGGATTTTTTCAATAAACACGCCAGTTCTCTTAAGCTTGTCTTAGCTGTCAGATCTAAGCAGTTACCTTTTAAAGACTCGCTGATATACCGGTTTACAGGGATGTCTTCTCTATCCCCTACCAGTATAATTTTAGCCCCGTAATCTTTAATAAGATCAGATGCAAGCTCTGCAAATCTCTCCTTAGGCCATCTTTTAGCATAGCTGCGCGCTCCGGCAGATATGACGATAGTTTTATCCTTATCGCTTACACCGGCATTAACTAATAACTGCGCTACGTGCTTTTCCTCATCAGGGCCTATGTAAAAATGCTTCTCATCCGAAACGAAGCCGGCGGTACTGTAACCTGCGCGGTAAAGATGCTTATCTTTCATATGTTTTATAACCTTAGGTATTTTAAAAGAATGGAAAGACTTGGCTTTGATTTTAAGTATAAATCCCAAAAAAGTATCCTTTAAATCCACGACTAAATCAAAATTCTCCTTTTCTAAATCGCGAAATAAATTAAATTTATCTCTTAAACACGCGCCTTTGTCATAAACAATGAATTTATCTATAAAAGGGTTACCCGAAAATATGCCTGCGGCTTTTAAGCTGCTTAAGACCGTAATCTTACTATCGGGGAACTCAGCCTTAATCCGGTCCAATGCCGGAAGAGTAAGGATTACGTCTCCTATATTGCTTAAAGTAATGAAGAGGACCTTTTTAGGCATAATATACTACCGGTTTATAGCCTGAATAACATCAACAGGCGTAATTGCTCTCATGCAGCGGGCATCTTTACATTTAAGTTCATAGCAGGGAATTTTGCAGCCTACATTCTTCTGTAAGATTACCACATTCTTTAATGGATACGGCCCTGTAATTTCAGGCGAAGTAGGCCCAAAAAGAGCAATTATCTTTTTTGCGCCTACGCTATTGGCAATATGGAGAGGCCCGGTATCACCGGTAATAAAAATGTCCGCTTCTTTAGCCAGCGCTCCCAGTTGTTTTATAGTAAATGCCCCGCAGGCAATCAAGGGCTTAAATTTCATCTTTTCTCCAATCTGTAATGCCAAAGACAGATCGTTATGCCCGCCGGTAATCACAACTTTAGCTTTAAACTTTTCTATTAACTTATCGGAAAGTTCTCCCCAATATTCTTTCGGCCAGCGCTTAAGAACCCAGTTACCCCCGGGGTTTATTGCAACTAAGAAATCTCTTTCCTCTACGGAATTTTTCTTTAGGAATTCCCTGACAGATGCGGCATCGCTTTCACTGTAATAAAACTCTGTGTATCTGTCTTCGACTTTAAAACCTCCTCTTTCAACAATATCCAAATAATAATCTATACGGTGTAAAGAATCGCGGGCAGGAGGAATAATTTTCTTGGTAAGCAAAAATGCTCTTTTTCTGGTGTAGTGGCCTATCCTTTCGGGTATACCGGCAAGCCGGCAGATTAGGGAGCGGCTGAAAGAACGATGCAAAAGAAAAACAATATCAAAACCCCTTATTTTTAAAGCACGAATAAACTCAAAACGCTGGAATATACCCTTGTGCCTATCTTTTTCATCAAAAATAATGATCTCATCTAAATGAGGGTTATCTTTTAATACCGGATAACACCGGCTCGGTATGACACAGGCGATAAAGGCGTGCGGAAAATTACGGCGTATATTCCTGATTGCTGCGGTAGAGAACAAAACATCTCCCAGCCAATTTACATTAAAAATCAGTATTTTCTTATGCGCGGATTCAATCATTTCTAATTATTTATATGCTTCTCCTAGGCACTCCCGATAAACCTCTTCTGTCCCTGCAACCATCTTATCCCGTGAAAATTCTCCCATAATGTATTTTCGCGCATTATTACCTAAGTTAACAGCCTTATTTGAATCGGAGATTAATTCAATAATTGCCCGGGCTATTCCATCAGGCTCACCGGGATTAACTAATAACCCGTTATCCTTGTCTCTAATAAGGGTTTTAATCCCTCCCACATCAGAACCTATAACTGCCAAACCCATACTCATTGCCTCCATTAACGCCAAACCTAACCCTTCTTTTAACGAAGGCAAAACAAATATATCCATAGCCGAGAGAATCTCTCTTGTATCCAATGAATTAGGCATAAAAAACACGCTTTCCTTAATTTTTAAATCCCCGGTTAACTTTTTTAACTCCATTTCCATTTTTCCCTCTCCGGCAATAAGCAACTGTGCATCGGAATAAGCCAAGAGAACTTTTTTCATTGCCCGAATAAGATACTTATGCCCTTTAACATCAGAAAGGCGGGCTAAAATACCTATTACCGGATGCAAACGTAAACCCAGCCTTAGCTTTGCTTCCTGCTTTTGGGTAGCGTCAGGCTGATTAAACCTATTCGTATCGATGCCGTTATAAACTAAAACTGTTTTCTCAGGGCCTAATTTAAAATCGCGGATTAAATGCTCTCTGACTTGATAGCTTATAGCAATTACCTTATCCGGCCAACAGGGGAAAATTTTACGCGAAAGGCGCCTTTTAAAAAAACCGTGACAGGTAAAAATATGTTTTACTCCGGTAAGCCTTTGTGCCAGGCGCCCTAATACCTGTGTAGTACGGCTATGCGAATGAATTATATCAATTCTATTTTCTTTAATTACCTTAGATAGCATAAACGCGCTTATTATTATTCCCGGGCTTAATTCATTCTTAGTCTTTACCGGGATACGGAAATAGCCTATTCCCGAATCATTAAATTTATCCAGCAATTCCCCGCCGCTTGAAGCTATAAAAACACCATGCCCTCTTTCTTTTAGCCCCGAAGATAAGGTCAAGGCATAGCTTGCGATTCCGCCGGTATTAAGATGATTAATCAAAAAAAGTATTTTCACTTTAATAGTTTCTCTATAGCCTGAAGCACTTCTTCTGCGGTTATCGCATTCATACATCTTTTATGCTTGCATTTTGTTTTGTAACAGGGGCTGCAGAGTAACTCTTTGCGGATAATAATATAATCCTTTGCCGGTGGCATATGCCTTAAAGGATCCGTAGGGCCAAAAAATGCTATAATCGGAGTCCCTACTGCCGCGGCTATGTGCAAAGGGGAAGAATCAGCAGAGATATAAACTGCGCAGCGCTTAACCAACGCTGCCAATTGATTAACCGTAGTCTTGCCGCAGGCATTAATTATCTTGGTATTCCTTGTGGAATTTACCAGCATAAAAGCATCCGGTAAGTCTTCTTCAGTGCCCGTTATTACTACCCGCATGTTCCTTAGCCCCAGTTCATCGCAAAGCCTGACGATATATTCCTTAGGCCAACATTTAGTCTGCCATCTTTTACTTGCGCTGATATTTATCCCGATAATTTTCTGTTCATCGCTTAACCACTGGGCATTTAGTAAATTCTCTATATAATCCTCGTCGCTTCTCGATGGCCATAGCTCCAACCGGTTATCTTTCAAGTCTACGCCAAGAAGCTTTAATATTTTAAACTGGTGCTCTACCGGGCCTATCCTAATCTTTTCATCTTTAATACGGTAGTTAAGCAAAAACCCTAATTTCTTGTTGTCATACCCGTAACGTTTAAGGCTTAAGGATAAAAATGAGAGCATATGGCTTAAACGGTTATTCTGCAAATCAATAACTAAATCAAAATTTTTCTTTCTTAAAATCCTAGCAATGCTTAACATCCCCTTTAATCCCCTATCTCTGGTCTTAAGGTCTGCTACCAAAAGTTCATCTACATAAGGGCAATGAAGCAGGGTATCTTTAAATTCTTCTCCGACCAGAAAAGTTATCTTATAGCTAGGGAACTTTCTTCTTATTTCCCTGATAGCCGGAGTAGACAAAATTATATCCCCGAGTGAACTTAGTTTAATAATTAATAAACTAAAATTGCTGACAGCCTCTTCATAGACCTTAATCGTCTTACTAACCATAAGCTCGATATTATATTTCTCCTTCACCTTTATTAAAGCTGCTTGGGCAAGATTAGAGGCTAATTGCGGGTCTTTGAATATCCTTATCGCTGCCTCTGCCATACTATCCGGATCCGCAGGGGGGATAAGAAGTCCGTTTTTATTATTCTCAATAATATCTACGACTCCGCCCACCTCGGTAGCTACTACCGGCACCCCTGCAGCCTGCGCTTCTATAATTACCCTGCCGAATGCCTCGTGAGTCGTGGTAGATAGGACTAAAAGGTCTAAGTGCGATAAAATCTCGGGTATATTTTTTTGCGTGCCCAGGAATTCGGTGCAGTGATTGAGGCCAAGCCTTCTCACCAGAACATTTACCTGTTCTTTATACGCCTGACGTGTTGCCGGGGCATCTCCGACTATCCAGATCTTTAAATAAGGGACTACCCGGGCGACTTTAGCCATAGCCTTAATAAAAAAGAGGTGTCCTTTGATAGGCGTAATCCTGCCAATAATACCGACATTAAATTCCTTCCCTCTTCTTTTGTCAGGGCTTGAATATTTAAACTTTGCCTGATTAACGCTTCGCGGTATTAAGCGTATTCTTTCATGCGGTACGGCAAAATCTTCAATCATATGCCTGGCAATAATATTGCTTAGGACAATCACCTTCTTACCCCAACCCATTACATAACTAAAAGGATGTTGCTTATAATAACCGTGACAGGTGGTAATAAATATGGCCCGGGTTTTGCGGCAGGCAAAATAAGCTATCCATGCCGGAACCCGTGAACGGGCATGCACTATATCTATCTCTTCCTTTTTTATGATATCAACCAGAAGAGGAACCGCCTTTAATATGGTTAACAGGGATTTCTTATGCACGGGCAATTGGTAATGCTTTGCCCCTGCTTCTTCTAAATCTTTAACTAAAGCCCCTCCGGAGGATACGACAACTGCCTTATGGTTTAAACGCACAAGATGTCTGGATAAATCCAAAGTACCGGTTTCAACACCCCCTACATTTAACTCCGGCAATACCTGCAGTATATTCAATTTGTTTCTCCTTAAAGTTTCATAACACCTTGGTTAAGGCTTCGCTCACTAAACGCCTGTCCTGTAAACAGGACAAAACCGGCTTCTCCTGCCAGACTCTTTTAACAGTATTACCTAAATTGTCACTCTCGCAGATATGTATGTATTTATTTTTGTTAAAATATCTTAAGAAGTTTTTGTGTTTCTTATCCAATCTTAAAGCGTTAAAGACAAAAACATATTTCTTGCTGCTTACCGCCTCTGAAATCATAGATATGCTCTCAGGGGTAGAGATAATAATACTGCTTAAGCCCAATATCCCTCCTACTGCTTGAGGGATATTGCCTTCGTTAGCAATGATCATAAGCTTTAAATAGGGACAAGCGCTTAATTCATTTTTAATAATTTCTACTGCTTCTTTTGACGTGCGCCTGGAAGTAGTAAGCAAAATATTAGCCTTCAAATCTTGGGCTAATCTCTTTATCTGTTTTATAACCTCTTTAAGCAAATTTATGGAAAGTTTAAAATTCTTACTATCACCACCGATGAGTACTCCGATATAAAGCCCCTCTTTATTTAAACCCTGATTTACAGCAAGGCTATCGGCCTCTTTATTTAAATACTCTTCATCTATAAGGTTAAGTGCGGCATCAGTAATAACTATATTTTTTTTACTTTTCATCCGGTCATGCCTGGGGGTAATCACCAGGCTAAACTTTTTTACCCCAAAATACGCAGGCCGCATAATTACGATCGGCTTACTTAGGTTTTCCCGCGAGAGGATAAAATTCACTCCGGCAATAGAAGACCCGGCAGAAATAATAATATCGGCTGTGGCAGAAGATAATTCTTTATAGGTACCGGGACTCAAAAACTTCCTAAGGCAGATAAGGCACCCCTGACAGCTATACTTTCCCGAAAGAAGAACGCAAAGATTAAATAATGAACCGGAGAATTTATTCTTAAACTTAACCTCTATTTTCCTGACTTCGCTCCTTATATTCTTTTGCGCTAATAGACTTTGCGCTTCTTTTGCTACTGCCTCTGACTGGCGCAAATGCCCAGTCCTGCCATCGCTTAATATGAGTATCTCTCTTGCGCTGGAGCGTTTCCAGATTTTATAAGTCCATAAGTATTCCTCCGGGTACTTAAGAATAAAACTTTCGAATACAGATATAACCCTCCTCATATTCTCTTCTAAAGATACACTATTGTCTTTTGACAAAACTATCTCTTCCCCTGCCCAAACTTTTATTCTGGGGCCATTTATGCGCGTAAAAAATATGGGGATCAAGGGAGTTTCGTGCTTTAAGACTAACTTCACTGCGCCTTTAGGCATGGAGGAAGGGCGCCCAAAGAAATCAACTAACAGGCCAAAGATTCCCCCTTGGTCCACAGTAATACCTACTGCCTCATTATCCCCCAGGGCCCTGATAACATCTTTCAGCCCTTCTTCCCGGCTTAAAATACGGCAGCCTTTATTTTTACGGTATTCATTAAGAAGATTGTTCAGCTTTGGCAGCCCTTGTTCTCTTACGAACATATAAAAAGGAAAACCTAAATTAGCACTGATAATATTGGCAAGCTCCCAGCTTCCGGCATGCACAGTAGCCAGTATTACCCCTTTACCTTTTTTAAGGGCCTCAAAAACCCTCTCCTTGCCTTCAATAGTAACGTATTTATTAATATAGCTTCGGTCAATAACAGGAATAAGAAAAACTTCTATTAAGCTCTGGCCGAAAGACTGGTAAAATTCGCGCGTAAGGGAAGATAGCGCGCAAAGAGGTAATTTAGTGCCAAATACCTTTTTAATATTAGCATAGGCTATTGCTTTATGCTTAAAATCAAAATAATACAGGATATCACCGAGCCGCCTGCCTAAGAAAAAACTTAAATTCAAAGGAAACGACCTTATAACCGGGCCTAAGGCTTTAAAAAGAATACAGCCTAAGTAATCTGCTAAAAAATTGTTCTTCATTTTTTACGATATCTAACTCTACGCGTAAAACCAGAAGCTCTAAATCTCCCAAGAAATCAAGATCCATATCTAATAATCTAGCGGCATCTTTTTCAGTAGTAACTATAGCAAAGAGATCTTTCTCTCTAGCCCTATCAGCGATTACCTTAAGCTCGCCCAAGGTATAAATATAGTGGTCGCTGAATCTTAAATCCATCTCTACTCTTATGCCTAGCCTTAAGGCAGTCTTTAAGAACGAGCCCGGATCCCCTATGCCGCAGAGTAACGCCGCTCTCTTCCCTTTAAGATAACCCAAATCGAGTATTTTTGATGGCTTCCTGATATCATAAAAGCCTAACGGCCGGTGCACAGACTCAACGACTAATGCCTTGGAGTTATACCTATTTAAAATAGATTTTATCTTGTTTAGGTCTCCTGCTAAATCGGTTTTAGTCAAAACAAAAATATCCGCTTTTCTTAAAGAAGATAGTGGTTCCCGTAGTATCCCGCGCGGCAGCATATGGCCGTTTCCAAAAGGGCAAAGCGCATCAATAGTTACAATCTCTAAATCTTTCTTTATCCTCCACTGTTGCAGTCCATCATCTAATATAACCGTATCAACCCCATATTCCCGTATAGCCCTTCTAGCCCCGCGAACCCTATCCCTGTTAACAATAACCGGGATGCCCTTTAAGTTTTTAGCAAGCATCCTAGGCTCATCCCCAATTGAAAGGGCGCCTTTGCGTTTATATCCCCGGGTAAGTATGGCCAGAGAGCTACTTCTGCTCTTAAGGTAACGGGAAACTAATTCCACAAGAGACGTTTTCCCGGTTCCTCCGACAGTAATATTACCTATACTTATAATTCTTAAATCAAAGCGCTTTTGATCTAGGAAAGAGAAAAACCTCAGAGCACGGATAATAAACCCATACAAGAAAGAGAGCAACAAAAGTAAGAACTTCAGCGCTGACGCGAAAATACCTTTATTTTTATCAATAGCCAAATTATAAAAATATTCTCTCATATCCTATGCCTATCAATTGTGTCTTATCCGCTAATTCCGCAAAGAAAACCGCTGTAAAAGTAGCTAAAAACACTCTCAAATCCATGTTTCCTCCTTTAAATTTTATTTTATTATGATAGCACAGCCTGATGCAATAAACAATGTTTTTGTGAGGAATAAAACTCTATAGAAGGCAAGAAGATGCGTGATTTGTTAAAGGGTCAATCCGAAGAGGTAAAAGAAAGGTTTCTTTCAATAAATTCTACGAGCCTTTGTTGAGTATATGCGGAGATATTGATGAATGCCAGGCCCATGCCAGGATACCCATGGGGTTAAATCTGCTTATCGGCTATCCAAACAACCTTAGCATCAAGTTCCAGCTCCTCTTGTTTTGGGGGCAATTTCATCCTTAAGACAACCTCATCCCCCAGCTTAAATTTTTCGCAGCCGAAGATAAAGGCTCCTATCGCGCTTAAATTAATAAGGTCTAAATGCAGGCATTCAGGACTCCTCTGGTGCTTTGTCTTTAACTCTATTTTTATATCAATAGGAAGCCTTTTGAACCTGCGGCGAAGCTGCATTTTCTTTATATCTTCGATGATCCTATCTTCTTTAAAGCTCTCCAGCGCACTCTCTTCGTCAGGGTATATCTCTACCGACCTATCCAGTCCGGCAACAGAGAAAATATTGCGGATATGTGCCGGGACATTGACAAACTTAATCCTTCCATGAGAGTTAATCACTTCTTTATAAGCAATCACGATAACAGATATTCCCGTATAGTCAATAAAATCAACTTCCTCTAAATTACAGACAATATCGCTATAGCCGTCGCGAAGGCACTGCCCGATAGCTTCAACGAAATTAGCGGAGTCCACGTCGATTTTTCCGGATAAATCTAAAATAACTATTCCGTTTTTCTGCCTGGCTCTAATATCCATATTAAAAAGATACTACCATAATTAACAATCCTAAACAATGAGTTTCCTGATTAAAGCTAAGTTTCTTTTAGTCGCCCCCTGATTATCCGATATAACTTCTCTCGCATTTGTAACCAACTCTTTTACCTTTGCACTATCATCCAGTAATTCCTTTATTCTAGAGGCTAAATCTTCCGGGTTAAAAACCTGTAATGCTGCCCGGTTAATCAAGAATTCCTGTGCGATGTCGCGGAAATTAAACATGTACTGCCCGAAGATTACCGGCTTTCCTAAAAAAGCCGGCTCTAAAATATTATGCCCGCCTTTTCTTATCAGGCTTCCTCCTACAAAAACAATATCGGCTGCGGCATAAAACTTAGCTAAGTCTCCTACTGTATCCAATATAAAAACCGTCTTCCTGCCCATTTCTTTAACATTAAAGAAACTTACTTTCTGCGGATTAAATCCCGAGTGCTTAACCAGCCCAGCAACTTTATCCGCCCTTTCCGGATGCCGCGGGGCAAGTAAAAGGCGGAGCCTAGGAAATAAATTTAGTAGCTTACGGTAAATATTGAGCAAAACCTCTTCTTCTTTAGGATGGGTTGATCCTGCAACCAGCAAGATTTCTCCCTCTTCAAATGCTAACTTATCCCTGTAGATTCTAGAATCGTCTTTTAATTTCAAGACTTGGTCAAACTTCATATTTCCGGTAACTTCTATTCTTCCCGGCATAACCCCTAATGATTTTAATCTAGAGCTGTCATTCCGGGATTGAGCGCAAAAAAGATTAACCTTATTTAAAGTCGGCCTGATAAGGCATCTGATTAAGGCGTAACCCTTAAAAGATCCATCCGAAATCCGCGCGTTAAGTATGGCAACGGGAATCTTATAATTATAGAGTGTATTTATAAGATTGGGCCAAATTTCAGTCTCGGCAATAATAAAAATACAGGGTTTAGTCTTTTCAATTACCCTCTTCGTAATAAAACTTAGGTCTAACGGAAGATATGTAACAAAATCAGAATCTCTGGCAATAGAGCGTGCGATTTTATTTCCGGTTGGAGTAACGGTAGATATGATAAAACTTTTTAAAGAGAAGAGGACGCGCAGTTCTTCAATCAAGCCGCGCATAACTACGGCTTCTCCGACACTTACTGCATGAATCCAGATCGGACGGTCAAAAGTTACCCCCTTAGGGATACCCCCGAATCTTCTTATAAACCCGCGGTGAAACTTCCCCTTAAATAAATATACGGGAAGACTTACCAGCATGAAAATTATAAAAACTAAATCATATAATATAAACATTTCAAGTTACGCATGCGGATGCGCTTTATCGTAAACACTCTTTAGCTTTTCCGTAGTTAGGTGCGTATAAATCTGGGTAGTAGATAAATTAGCATGCCCCAATAATTCCTGCACCGTGCGCAAGTCTGCCCCGCGGTTTAATAAATGCGTGGCAAAAGAATGCCTTAGGGTATGGGGAGAAACACCGTGGCTTATCTCCGCTTTCTTAAAATATTTTTCTACGATACCGCGAACCCCGCGCGTAGTAATTCTCTTCCCGTTTTTATTTAAAAAAATTACTTCGCTTTCTTTCTTTCTTGCATCAAGATACCTTCTTATTGCCTTAATAGCCGTATCTCCTATCGGGACAACCCGTTCCTTCTTGCCTTTCCCCATAACCTTAATTATCCCGCTTATAAAGTCTACACCGCTTAAATCCATAGCTACCAGTTCCGATATACGCAATCCGCTTGAATAAAAAGTCTCTAAGATCGCCCGGTCCCGTAACATCCGCTCATCTTTATCATCTTTGGCAAATGCCGCTTCTATAAGATTGGCAGTCTCCGCCTCGGTCATAAAAGCAGGAAGGTGTTTTTCTAATTTCGGGCTTGAGAGCATAAGAATAGGGTTTCCTTTAAGGTAATTTTCGCGGGTTAAGAACCTAAAAAAACTGCGCAAAGCAGAGAGCTTCCGGCCGATGCTCCTGTTGCCTAAATTCTTTTCCTTTAAAACTGCAAGATATTTTCTTAAATAGAGATAATCTATTTTTTCAAGCTCAATCTCCCCGCAAAACTTCTTAAAACCCCTAAGGTCCATCCTGTAGTTTAATACCGTATGCGGCGAATAATTCTTCTCAATCTCCAGATAACGAATAAACTTTTCAATATATTTATCCATATATTATTATATTTTAGCGGGGCCTGTCTTGGAGTGTTCCTCGCTCGAGCGACCTCGCTCGGAAGCACTCCAAGCCACCCGCTAAATCAATTAAATATTTATCACCTTGTTGCGGATTTATTTTTAATAAAGTTTGTTATTGAACGGTCGTAAGCCCTCTCCACCTCTTTATCAAAATAGCACGCCGGCAACTGATTTTTCGCCCTATGGTAAGCAAGGCACTCGCAGCATACCCCGTGCCTGGGGCACCCGGGGTAAGTGCAATTACAGGTTAAATCGTTCTTTTTTTGTTTACGCACTCCATGATTTACCCACCTTTTATAGAGTTTATTCAGGGCTATTTCTTAGCAAAGAGCTTTTCCCAGGCGAATATAATGAATTTCCCTAAGAGCCAGATGCTGAATATTACAAAAAGCAGCGGGATAAACACCCGGAATAGAAGCGCCATTACTATAACAAAGGGATAAAGCAATATCCCTATGCCTGACAATATCATTACAGCAATCAGAAAAAGTAAACCAATAGCAAATGCCTTCATTTTTTCTCCTTTAACCCCCTAGCCGCCATTATTTTTGCGTATTTTCCTTCTCAAGCACAACGGCGACATTAGTCTGCTCTAAAAATCTAGCACCTGGTTGGTAATCTCTTTTATTCCTTATTCTCCGGCAATGCACGCGAGGTAAAGCGGCATTTCGGAAAATTTGAACAACCGTAGAAGAACCCGCGCTTGGAGCGGCGCTCAATCAACTCTCCACCGCAACCTTCTTCCGGGCATTTAACTCCTGAAGTTATAGACTTAGAATTCTTACATGTTGGAAAATCCGAACAACTTAAGAACTTTCCGCGCCTGCCCCATTTTATAATCAAGGGCTTTCCGCATTTATCACAAACCTCGTCAGTCGTAATAACTTCTTTCTTTACATTTGCCTGCGCAAAATCAAGGCTCGTTTTAAAAGGCCCGTAAAAGTCTTTTAAGACCTTGATTTTATCGAGCCTCCCCTCCTCAATCTCGTCCAGCTCCTTTTCCATAAGCGCGGTAAACCCGACATCTATAATCTTTGGGAAATATTCCACTAAAAGATCGCAGACTTTAAAACCTAACTCCGTAGGATTAAAATAGCCCTTTATCCTACGCACGTAATCGCGTATTATCAAGGTATAAATTATGGGGGCATATGTAGAAGGCCTGCCAATGCCGTCTTCTTCCAAGGCTTTGATTAAAGAACTATCCGAATACCTCCCCGGCGGCTTGGTAAAATGCTGTGAAGGCAAAAGCCCTAAAAGCTCTAATATATCCCCCTTAGCCAAAGCAGGAATTACATTCTTTTTTATCTTATCCTTATCCTCGCCATTCTCTTCCTCTTCGGCATTCTCATTATAAGCAGCTGTAAACCCGGTAAATGAAAGCGTACTGCCTGAAGCGTTAAACTGATACTGCCCTACTTCTATAATTACGGTAACAACCGTATAAATTGCGGGTTTCATCTGGCTGGCTACAAAACGATTATAAATAAGCGTATAAAGCTTAAGCTGGTCAGGGGTTAAAAATCCTTTAAGGCTCTCCGGATGGCGCGATACAAAAGTAGGCCTTATTGCTTCATGGGCTTCCTGGGCGAGTTTTTTTACTTTATAGTAATTTGGTTTTTCAGGGAGGTGCTCTTTACCGAAACTCCTGCCGATATATTCGCGTACTTCGGATATTGCCTCAGGGGCTACCCTCGGAGAATCCGTACGCATATAAGTAATTAAACCTACGGGATTATCCTGTCCTATATCAATGCCTTCATAAAGCTGCTGCGCCACAAGCATGGTCTTATTGGCATTGAATTTTAATTTGTTAAATGCCTCCTGCTGCATGGTACTGGTTATAAAAGGCGCGTAGGGGTTGCGTTTTTTCTCAGACTGCTTAATATCGGTTACCTTGAATTCCTTTTCCTTTATATCGTTACAAATACCTTCTGCTTCTTCCTTATTTTTTAATTCGATTTTTTCGCCTTGTTTTTTATCTAGCTTAGCTGAAAACTTACTGCTTCCTTTAGCAAGCTCGGCTCCAATCTCCCAATATTCCCTTGAAACAAATCTTTGGATCTCCCTCTCCCGTTCGATAATCAGCCTTAAAGCTACAGACTGCACCCTTCCTGCGCTTAAACCCCGGGCAATCTTTTTCCAAAGCAAGGGGCTTAAGAAATAACCTACAATCCTATCTAAAATCCTGCGGCCTATCTGTGCTTCAACCATATTGAGATCAAAATCGCGCGCATGGGCAAAAGCCTCTTTTACTGCTGCCGGCGTAATTTCGTGAAAAGTAACCCTTAAGATATTATCGCTTTTCTTAAAAACTCTATTCTTTAGCTGCCAGCCGATAGCTTCTCCTTCGCGGTCAGGGTCAGTAGCTACATAAATAGCCTCCTTGCCCTTAGCTTCTTTTTTTATAGCCGCTAAAGCTTTCTGCCTTCCGGCGATAGTAACATATTCGGCCTCAAACCCGTTTTCAATATCTACGCCTAGCTTCTTTAAAGGCAAATCAATAATATGCCCCATAGAGGAAATTACGCTAAAGCTGTCTCCTAAAATCTTTCCGATAGTCTTTGCCTTAGTCGGAGACTCTACGATTACCAGATTCTTTTTCTTCATTAAGAATACCTCACGTAATGTTTGCCCGGAAGCTCCCTTATTAATTTGCGCACCATAAGATTAAAGAGTATGCCTGAAATACGCGGGACATCTAACCCGGTAATCCCCGCAAGATCATCCAATTGAATGGCTTGGTCAGATATTAATCCGTATAAATTTTCTTCTTCTTTATTGTTCAGGCAGCCTTTATCTTCGGCGGATTTCTTAATTACCGGCGTTAAAGTAAAATTAAATTCCTCCAATATATCATTAAGATTAGCAACTAATTTAGCTCCCTGCTTTATTAATTCATTTGTCCCGAAAGAATTAGCTGAATCAATCTTTCCCGGTATGGCAAAAACCTCCCTGCCCTGTTCAAGAGCGAAATCCGCGGTAATAAGGGCTCCGCTATTTCTAGCTGCCTCAACTACCAAAACCCCTAAACTCATCCCGCTTATCAGGCGGTTACGCCGGGGAAAATTGTACGGTAAGGGCTTTGTATCCAGAGGAAACTCCGAGATTACCGCGCCGTTTTGTGAAATCTCATCGGCTAACTTTTTATTTTCTTCGGGGTACAAATAATTAAAGCCGCTTCCGATTACGGCGATTGTGCGCTTTCCTGCTTTTAATGCTCCTTTATGGCTATAGGTATCTACCCCTCGGGCCATTCCGGAGACAATAGTAAACCCCTGGTTAGCTAAACCAAAGGCAAAATCTTGCGCCTGATTTAATCCGTAAAAAGAAGCCCGGCGTGAACCTACAATACCTATAGCAAGCTTATCTTCCGGAATTAATTCGCCTTTTATATAAAGCACTATTGGCGCGCCGGGAATATTCTTAAGATTATCAGGATAAGCGCTATCTTCTATAGTAATTATTTTTAGCCCGAGATCCTTAACTAAATTCAGTTCTCTATCAATATCCTCTTTCTTTATAGAAGCAACCCTACAAGCTATATCTTCTCCTATCCCCTGAATTAAGGCCAGTTTGCTTTTAGGGGCATTTATGACTCTTTCAGGATCGCCGAAAAAATCAATAAGCCTTTTTAGCCTTACGCTCCCTATCTCGCCTACTTTGTTCAACGCAACTAAAGATTCGATCCGGTTCATTTCTTAGTTAATTTTATAATACTTTTCACAACTTCCGGGATAGAAAGATTGGATGTATTTATTGATTTATGCGCTTTTGCATAATAAGGGGAGCGCAATTTAAGTAAGAAACTTATTCTTTCCTTAGGGTTTTTGACATTAAGGAGCGGCCGGCAAGCTGACCCTTTTGTCCTTTTTAAGATCGCAGCAGGCGTTGCCTTAAGGCAAATGATTAAACCGGACTCTCGCATTATCTTTATGTTTCCTTCATTAGTAACAATTCCTCCTCCGCAAGAAACTACAAACCTGTTTTCTCCGGAGACCTCTTTAAGCACTTTCTTCTCAAGGCGCCTGAAATACGCCTCTCCTTTTTTACTGAATATATCCGCAATGCTCCTGCCTTCTCTTAACTCAATCAGTTCATCAAGGTCAACAAAACGCCATTTTTTCTTTTTAGCTAATTCCCGGCCCACCGCAGTCTTGCCGGTACCCATAAATCCGACGAGATAAATATTTCCCATCTTTTTAACGCCTCTATTAAATTTAGAGACAGGTAAAGGCAAAAATAAAAAATTGCCTTTTTTACTCTACCTTTACCTGCGCCTATGTTTCTTACTCTTGATAAGCTGCCAAGGCTACATCAGTTAAAGCTTGACGCGCCTCTTTAGTTACAGGATAAAAGGCATTGTACCATTTTCCGTCTTTAGCCTTATCCTGCGGCATACTTAAGAATAACCCTTTTTGCCCTTGGATAATCTTAAGCCCCTTAACGATAAAATCGCCTATGGCTATATCCAGAAAAGCCTTAGCCTTTGAGTCACCCTCTAACCTGTGCAGCCTTACTACTTTTAAACCCAGTTCTTCGGACATTGATATCACCCCCTTCTATATTAATAGACGAAGAGGGTGGGCAAATCTAACTGATTCTTTTTAGGTAATTCCTGTAATTTTCTTTTATATCCCTTAAGGAGTCTGAACCGAATTTATCCAGCATAAGGTCTGTCAATACAAAAGCGCAGGCAGACTCAGCCACAACCCCGGCAGCGCTTACAACACAAATATCTGAACGCTCCACAGCTGCCTTAGACGGCTTTTTTGTCTTAATATTCACTGAATCCAAAGGTTTCATTAAGGTGCAAATCGGTTTCATGCATGCGCGTAAGATTATATCTTCTCCGTTAGATATTCCGCCTTCAATGCCTCCGGCATTATTGGTTTTACGCGAATATCCCCGATATATTGCATCGTGCGCCTCTGATCCGAAGCTAACAGAGTAGCCTAAACCAAGCCCTATCTCTACAGCCTTAATCCCCGGTATAGAGATTATTGCCTGGGCAAGCCTGCCATCCAGCCTTTTATCAGGCTGGACATAACTACCTAATCCTACAGGTACGCCAGTAGCTTTGACCTCAAATATTCCGCCAACAGTATCTTTAGATTTTATAACTTCGCTTATTACTGCCTTCATCCCCAAAGCAGAATCATTTCCGGCTATAGATAATACCCTGCTGGATACATTTATCTTAAACTCGCCCAAGAAGATTTTACATAAAGCGCCGATGCCTACGGTAGCAACTGTGCCGCGGGCTGAAGCGCGCTCTAAAACTTCCCGGATATCGGTAAACCCGTACTTCAATAACCCTGCTAAATCCGCATGGCCCGGCCTGGGGCATAATACTTTCTGCAGTTTCTCAATACTGAAATCCTTATTTTTAACCAATAGCGCAAGCGGGCTGCCTAAGGTAATGTTATTTTTAAGCCCCGAGAGGATTTCAGCACGGTCTTTCTCAATCTGCATACGCTTTCCCCTGCCAAAACCCTGCTGCCTGCGTTTTAACTCATGGTTTACCTTAGCTAAATCTATTCTTAACCCCGCAGGCATCCCTTCCAATATAGCTATAATTGCCTTGCCGTGCGACTCTCCTGCAGTTAAATACCGTAACATATTGCACCTCCGCTATTCTTTCCACAACCCACGCTTATTCTCCTGCGCTTCCCGGTATAATTTTAAAAATAAATCCGCGTATTTTACATTTGGAGGAAAAGTCATCAACGAAGCGTACCCCTGTTTTATAATTTCCGCGTTTACAAACGTACCGTCTTTTAAATAAACATAGGCAAGTAGCCTTTTGTACTTATCGTACCTCTCAACATCAAACTCCAAACTTACTCTTTTACCTTCAACCAGCTTTTTGGCAAATTCGTATGACTTCTTACCCATGGCTTTAATTTCTGATGCGCTCTGCTGGCTACGCTTGGAATCACGGCTTAACTTATCAGAATCATGTATTTCAGGGGTATCAATCCCGATTAACCGCACCCTCTCTCCGCTCTCTAATACGAGCGTATCCCCATCGACTGCTCTTTTTACTAAAATATCTGTGTAATTAAAACTCCTGCCGAGAGGAATCTTAAAGCTAACCTCTTCTTTGGAATGGTACTTAGGATCCAGGTCCCCTGCGTAAAGCATTCCGCAAGAGATTACGGCGCTAAGAGCAAAAATAAATATCCCGGATAGCTTTGCCACCTTGTCTCCTTTTTTAAAGGATATAAAGCCTATCTGTTTATTTTACTATTTATTTTACTATTTTTATTAGATAAATCAATGATTTTAGATTATAATGGCTTTGACATGATCTATGACCGTTTTCAAGAAGAATCAATTAATTATATCAATCAAGGCTACTCGGTCATTGTCTCTGCTCCTACTGGCGCAGGGAAAACCGTAATTGCCGAACATGTAATCAGTACTTCCTTAGAGAAGAAAATAGGGGTAATCTATACAGCACCCATAAAAGCCCTCTCTAATCAGAAATTCCGCGATTTTCAAGGCCAATTCCAAGATAATATCGGTATATTAACCGGTGATGTATCCTTAAATCCTTTCGCACCGGTTTTAATCATGACTACGGAAATCCTGCGCAACAAAATCCTCGATGAACCTGAATCGCTCAAAAAATATTCCTGGGTTATATTCGACGAAATACACTATATCGATAACCCCGAACGCGGGACAGTCTGGGAAGAATCACTGATTTTTTTACCGAAACATATGAATATCCTCGGGCTCTCTGCGACTATTCCGAATATCAAAGAATTTGCTTCCTGGATTGAATCAATACATGAAAAACCGGTTAAAACAGTTATTGAGGATAAACGCCCTGTCCCTCTACATTTCTTCTTTCAGGCAGGAAATGAAGTAGTTGATAAAATTGACCGGTTAAAGAGAGTTAGGTTTACCAAACCCGCCAGGCTATCTTCCCTTGTTCATTATGTACGCAATCAAGAGGGGCTTCCTTGCATATATTTTGTCTTTGGCAGAAGGCGCGCCGAAGAGTTAGCCTCAGAACTGGCAAACTTTAGCTTCCTGAATAAAAACGAAAAAACGCAAATCACAGAATTATACAGCACTCTTTGCGAACGTTTCGGATTAAAGGCTGACCGGACTGCGCAGGATTTATACCAGCTTGTGCAGCAAGGGATTGCCTATCACCATGCAGGAATGCTACCCACCTTAAAAGAAGTAATCGAGAGGCTTTTTACCAGCAGGCTCTTAAAAGTTATATTTACCACGGAAACATTCGCATTAGGTATTAATATGCCTTCCCGCTCGGTAATTTTTGACGGATTGCGTAAATTCTACGGCAGATACGTACGAAACTTGAAAACCCGTGATTTTTATCAAATGGCCGGGCGCGCAGGAAGGCGCGGGATTGATACCGAAGGCTTTGTTTATTCGCGCATCAATCTTCAAAGAATAAGAATTGACGAAGCAAAAAGAATAATTTACGGACCTCCTGAAGAGGTAAAAAGCCAACTGAATACTTCTTATGCCACAATTCTTAACCTCTATGAAAAATATAAGGATGACTTATTTAAAATATACCCTTTATCTTTGCATTGTTACCAGTCGCGGAAAAATGATCAAAAAGAGGCCTTAAGATTAATTGAAGCAAAATTAAAACTGCTTAAAGACTGGGGGCATATACACGAAGATTCTTTAACGCAAAAAGGGGCATTTGCCAAGACTGCCTACGGATATGAACTGATATTAAGCGAACTTTACGACCAGCAGGTATTAGAACAGCTCGATGAGTCTGAATTAGGGGTGGTCGCCGCATCTCTTGTATTCGAACCCAGGAAAAACCAGCGCCTTCCTTCAAGCCTTTCAAAATCCAGCCGTAATCTTAAAAGCATCTGCGAAGAGATATACGATAAGATAAAAAATAAAGAACGAAGGTTTAGAATTTATCCTTTCAGCAAATTGCCTTATTTTCACTTAAGCACTGCGATGGAGGCATGGCTGCGCGGCACCAGCTTTGATAAAATTTTGCGTTTCAGCGATACTGATGAAGGGGAAGTTGTGCGTTACTTCAGGATGAGTGTGCAGGTCTTACGTGAAATCTCCGAGGCAAAAGTTGCGTCCTACCTTTTAAAAGATAAAATCAAAGAAACCATCCGCGTTATTAACCGCGACGTAGTCGACGCCGAAAAACAGCTCCGCGAAGGCTAATTCCTACTATTGAGTTACGTAAAAGTAATGGAAATGAACCCTTAATTGTGCTATCATGGTTCCATGAGACCTCATGGAACCCAGAAAGAGC
>JAFGUY010000060.1 GCA_016938245.1 Candidatus Omnitrophota bacterium
CGTGGCTCACAGAAACTTCTTTGGTCTTGTATCTATGCGTCCGATTTACCATGGACAAGATAGATTCGTTCCATTACTTATGCGAAAATCAATAATTTAGGAGAAATAATGCCTTTTAAGCGTACAAAAGAAAAGATATACAAGTGGATCTTCGCAATACTCGCCTTTGCCTCGCTTTTTTTCCTTGTGGGCGTAATGATTGTTTTATTTAAGGAAGGGGCCCCGATATTTAAGGAGGTAGGGTTTTTTAAGTATTTATTCGGGACCAAATGGTATCCTACTTATGATCCTCCGGATTTCGGTATCCTTCCCTTAATTATGGCTTCATTGTGGGTAACTGCAGGTGCTGTTATAGTATGTGTGCCTTTAGGGGTAGGAAGCGCTTTGTATCTTAATGAGATCGCAAGTTTTAAACAGAGGCAATTTTTAAAACCTATAATTGAATTATTGGCAAGCATACCTTCGGTTGTTTACGGATTTTTCGGATTAGTGGTCGTAACTCCTTTTATACAGAATTTATTCAATCTTCCTTCCGGAATGACTGCTTTAAACGCAAGTTTGATTCTAGGGATTATGGCTACGCCAACCGTATGCAGTATTGCTGAAGATGCTTTAAGTTATGTGCCTCGCTCTTTCAGGGAAGCTTCTTTTGCTGTGGGCGCAAACCGTTGGCAGACATTGACGCGGGTAGTTATTCCTGCGGCAGGATCAGGCATATCAACCGCAATAATATTAGGAATGAGCAGGGCAATCGGTGAGACAATGACGGTTTTAATGGTGGCAGGAGGAGCGGGAGTAATGCCTAAGACATTTTTAGAGCCGGTTAGGCCGATGACTGCGGCGATTGCCGCGGAAATGGGAGAGGCGCCTATGGGCGGAAGCCATTACCACGCTCTCTTTGCGATTGCGCTGATTTTGTTTTTGATTACATTTATTTTTAATATTATAGCTGAAATTATATCACGGCGTTTCAGGATAAAATTAGGGTTATCAGGATGATCCAATCGACGAAAAGAAATATCTCCCAGAATATAGGTTTTGCTGTTCTTTTCCTCTGTATTCTAACCACCCTTTTTTTCTTAGGCACGATTATATATTTTATATTTACACGCGGCTTACAGGTAATTTCATGGGAATTTTTAACCCAGCCTCCAAGAAACGCAATGACCGAAGGAGGGGTAGCTCCGGTTATCATCGGGACCTTGTATTTGACATTAGGCTCAATGATCTTTGCGGTTCCTTTGGGGTTAGCCTGCGCAATATATATCTGCGAGTATTCTCCTAAAAGCATTGCCTTAAATATAATCCGTATCAGTATTAATAATTTAGCCGGGGTGCCTTCGGTTGTCTTCGGGCTCTTCGGTTTAGCGGTATTCGTGAATTTCTTAGGGTTTGGTGTTTCAATACTCTCTGGCAGCCTGACACTGGGGATTCTGGCACTTCCTTTGATTATCTCTGCTTCGCAGGAAGCTTTAGTTGCAGTCCCGCATTCAATCCGGGAGGCATCGCTCTCTTTGGGGGCGAGTAAATGGGAGACAATTAAAAGGATTGTCTTGCCGACTGCTTTGCCCGGGATACTTACCGGAGTTATCTTGAGCATAGGGAGAGTGGCAGGAGAGACTGCGCCGATTTTATTTACCGCGGCAGCTTTTTATAAGAGAGGTTATCCGAAGAGTATCTTTACCGAAGTAATGGCTTTACCTTACCATATTTACGCTTTAATGACCGAAGGCACGCATCCGGATAGGCAGAGGGCGATTGCTTACGGATGTAGCCTCATACTTCTATTTATGGTCTTGCTTATTTCAGGAGTTGCCATATATATCCGCCAAAGACAGAGGAGTTATCATGGATAGTGATATTAAGATGAGGGCAGAGAGGGTTAATTTTTTCTACGGGAGCTCACAGGCTTTAAAAAACGTAAACCTTAATGTTTTTAAGAATAAGGTCACTGCTTTAATCGGGCCTTCAGGATGCGGGAAATCGACTTTCATAAGGCTTTTTAATAGGATGAACGAGTTAGTTGTGAACACTCGTTTAACCGGAAAGATTTATATCGATTCGCAGGATATTAACCTTCCTTGTATTGACGCAGTAGATATAAGAAGAAGGGTTGGGATGGTTTTTCAAAAACCCAATCCTTTTCCGAAAAGCATCTTTGATAATATTGCATATGGGTTGAGGGTAAACGGGATTAAGGATAAAGATTTTATCGAGGAGAAAGTTATCCAGACGCTTAAGAAAGCTGCTCTTTGGGATGAGGTAAAATGCAGGCTTAATGAAAGCGCATTGGGCTTATCCGGCGGACAACAGCAGAGGCTTTGTATTGCGCGCTGTTTGGCGGTGGAGACAGAAGTTATCTTGTTTGATGAGCCTTGCGCAAGCCTTGATCCGATTTCAACGGCAAAGATAGAAGAATTAATTTTAGAGTTGAAAAAAGACTATACTATTGTTATAGTAACTCATAATATGCAACAGGCAGCAAGGGTTTCGGATTATACCGGTTTTTTCCTGCTTGGGGAATTAATTGAATTTGGGAAGACAAAGGAGATATTTACCGCACCGAAAGACAAAAAGACCGAGGATTATATTACTGGAAGATTTGGTTAATTTTTAAACGGAGGCAGAATGGAAAGGCATTTTGACGAGGAGTTGCAAGGCTTGAATAATGAAATATTAAAAATGGGTGCTTTTGCGGAAGAAGCGATATTTAAATCTGTTGAAGCACTTAAAGACCGTGATAAAAATAAGGCGAATGAGGTTATTGCTAACGATAAATTTATTGACGAGCTTGAGTTAAAGATTGATGAGAAGTGCCTGGATCTTATTGCCAGGCATCAGCCGATGGCCAAAGATTTAAGGTTTATCGTTACCGGGATGAAGTTAAATGCCGAGCTAGAGAGGATTATTGATATTGCGGTAGATATTTGTCAAAGGGTCTTAGAGCTGGCAGATAAACCTCTTTTAAAACCGTTAATAGATATTCCGAAGTTAGCCGGTATTGCCCAGAATATGGTTAAAATGTCAATTGATTCTTTCGTTAAGAGGGATGGCGAGATAGCCAGAAGAGTTATGTTCTCTGACGCTGAAGCTGATCAGTTAAGAAATGCAATACAAAAAGAGCTGGTTGAAGATTATATGCTTAAAGATAAATCTACGACACCCAGAGCAGTCCTGCTACTTTTAATAGCCCGGTTTCTGGAGCGTATCTGCGATCATGCTACCAATATTGCGGAAGATGTGGTTTATATGGTAGAAGCGCAGGTCGTCAAGCATCACCCCGAGAAACTCTAGGGGACGGTTCTTCGCTCTGCTAACCTATTACCCGCAATAAGTTATGGCATCTTCGTATTCATTTATTTACCGAAAATGATTTTGATGTTATCGTAACTTATTGTATAATATTACATTATGAAGCGGAGAACCGTTCCCTAATTCTGGAGGAGTTATGAAGCTCGATGAAATAATAATTTCAAAAGCAATAATCGAATCTTATAAGGAAAAATTAATTAATGCGCTTGAAGTCGATGTGGCTATAGTGGGCGGAGGCCCTGCCGGGTTGGTTTGCGCTTATTATTTGGCAAAGAATAAATTTAAAGTAGCTCTTTTTGAGCGCAAGCTTTCTATAGGCGGAGGGATGTGGGGCGGCGGGATTATGTTTAATGAGATAGTTGTGCAGGAAGAAGCCAAAAAGATCCTCGATGAGTTCGGCATACGTACAAGAAAATACCAAAAGAATTATTATCTGGCTGATTCTATAGAAGCAGTCTCTACTTTATGTTCTAAAACAGTAAAGGCAGGCGGACGTATATTTAATCTCTTAAGCGCGGAGGATGTTTTAGTTAAGAATAAAAGAGTTTGCGGTTTGGTTTTAAATTGGACTGCCGTTCAAATGGCTAATCTTCATGTTGACCCTATTTCTATGCGTGCAAAATATGTGGTTGATGCAACAGGCCATGCAGCAGAAGTTGTGCGTATAGTCGAAAGGAAATCCGGTATCCGGCTTAAGACTAAAACCGGAAAAATAATCGGCGAAGGCTCAATGGATGCGGATTTTGCCGAAAAGCTGACTGTAAAAAACTCAAAAGAAGCCTGTCCCGGTCTTTATGTCTGCGGGATGTGCGCAAATGCCGTATTTGGAGGGCCGCGCATGGGCCCGGTTTTTGGCGGCATGCTTTTAAGCGGTAAAAAAGTAGCCAAGGAACTCACAAAAAAGATTTAACTCTTGCCATAAATACTCCCTAAGTATATAATTACACTATGAAAAGAATGCTTCTATTTATCCTTCCTATTTTAATCATTGTTGCCGTATCCTTTACTGTCTTTGGCATATTCCAGGCGCGCTATACTCAAGAAAAACTCATGGATGATTTAAAGCGCAAAGCCAGAACCGTTGATGAAAGTATGGAGATGGCGGTAAAGAGCATATTTATCAACAATGATTTAAAATCAGCTAATCGTTTGGTAGAGAGTTTTCAGAAAAGGGAGCGGCTGCAGGGCTCCGTTCTTTATAATAATGAAGGCAAGATTATTGCCATAACACAACGTATTGCTGACTGGAAAGACAAAGATAAGCCTTACCTAAAAGAGATTCTGGAGGCAAAAAACCCTCGCGGGGCGCTTGAGACATTCAACGAATATTCCGTATATAGCTATATAATGCCCGTTTCTGATGACGAAGGCAATGTTTTAGGGCTGGTAGAGGTAATTTATGATACCTCATATTTATTCAATATGCTTACTGAATTATGGAAGAGGATTAGTATTACCTTGATTATTTTGATCTTCCTTATTGCATTAATAGCTTTTTTAATTCAGAGGCAGATTTTTATCCTGCCTGTCCGCCGGCTTACATTATGGTTTTCACATTTTCAAAGAGGGGAGATCGATAAATTAAAGCCATTTGAAGAGCGCGGTGAGTTCGGAAAACTTATCAGTGAAGTAGAACAGGTGGCATTAGGTTTAAGGGTAGCGCGTAAAGTTGTGACTGAAGAGGCGCATACCCGCGTTCAGAAAGAAGAGATATGGACTCAGGGTAAACTAAGGGATTTAATCCACGCTAAATTAGGTGAGAATGCTTTTTTTGTTGTCTCAAACCGCGAACCGTTTATGCATATTCTGGATAAAACAAGCGGTAAAATTAAATGTGTTAGGCCTGCAAGCGGTGTTGTTACTGCCATAGACCCGATTCTACGTGCTTGCGGAGGGACGTGGATTGCGCATGGGAGCGGAACCGGTGACAGGAAAATGGTTAACTCTAAAGATAAGCTCGGCGTTCCTCCCGAGGATATCCGTTATATATTAAAAAGGGTCTGGCTTTCAAAAGAAGAGGAAGAAGGCTATTATTACGGATTTTCTAACGAAGGGTTATGGCCTCTTTGTCATGTTACGCATACTCGTCCGCTCTTTAGAGACACTGACTGGCAGATGTATAAAAAGGTAAACCATAAGTTTGCCGAGAGTATCTTAGCTGAGCTTCCGGCAAAAAGCCCGTTTATATTCCTTCAGGATTATCACTTTACTCTTCTTGCTAAGATGATAAAAGAAAAGCGCCCCGATGCTACAATCGCATTATTTTGGCATATCCCTTGGCCGAATCCGGAAGTCTTCTCAATATGCCCTTACCAGCATGAAATACTTGAAGGTATGCTTGCCTGTGATTTAATCGGGTTTCATGTGCAGAATCACTGCAATAATTTCTTAGATACTGCAAATAGGTTAATCGAATGCCGCGTTGATACGGAGAATTTCAGCGTAGTCCGCGCGAACAAAGAGACACTTATCAGGGCATTTCCTATAAGCGTTAATGGCTATTTTAACAGCGATGCTGCTTTGGCGGATAAAGAGGCTGTGGATGAGATAAAAAAAGATTATGGCCTTGAGGATAAAATTATCGCAGTCGGAGTTGACAGAATAGATTATACAAAGGGTTTAATCGAGAGGATATTGGCGGTGGACCGATTCTTAGAGAAATACCCTGAGTATAAAAATAAATTTGTGTTAATTCAGCTTGCTGCTCCCAGCAGGACGCATATTAAACGTTACCATGAGTTAACCGGCGAGATAGATGGATTGGTGGAGAAAAAGAACTGGAAACATTCTGAAGGCACCTGGAAGCCGATAATTTATTTAAAGAGGCATTTTTCTCCCGAAGAGATTAATCCGTATTTTAAAATGGCTAATCTGTGTATTGTAAGCTCGCTTCATGACGGAATGAACTTGGTAGCTAAGGAATATGTTGCTTCAAAGACGGATTTAAGCGGGACATTAATTCTAAGCCGTTTTACCGGGGCTGCCCGGGAATTAACCGATGCCACACTGATTAATCCGTATTCCATAGAAGAGTTTGCCGACGCTATTAAAGATACGATAGAGCTTCCTCGCGAGGATAAGAGAAGGCGTATGGAGAGTATGCGTAAGGTAATCAGTGAGAACAATATCTACCGCTGGGCAGGAAATATTGTTACGGAGCTGACCGGATTAAAGAAGGATTAATTTGTATGGAGTATTTGTTTAGCCAGTGGGATAAATTAAAGTACAGCCTGAATAGCCGTTACCTGTTTCTATTTTTAGATTATGATGGGACTTTGTCTCCGATTGCTTCTGCTCCGCATAAAGCAGTAATCTCTAAAGTTGAGAAAAACCTGCTAAAAAGAATTTCGCAAAAGCCTGATTGCAAGGTAGCAATAATAAGCGGAAGGTCTTTAGCTGATATCAAGAAACGGGTAGGGATAAAGGGCATAATCTATTCCGGAAACCACGGTTTGGAGGTAGAGAGCCCTAAGATTAAACATAAGCCTCAAGTTTCAGAAGCGCACAGGAAGCTTTTAAGAAAAATAAAGAATGAGCTTGAATTCAAGCTTAAAAAGGTTCACGGCGCTATTATTGAGGATAAAGGTCTTTCTTTGGCAGTTCACTTCAGGGAGGCCGGAAAACAGGATGCTAACCTGATTAAAACCGCATTCCGCGAAGTTACCATCCTTCCTTCCGTAGCCAAAAAGATAAAGATCCGTGCCGGTAAAAAAGTCCTTGAGGCAGGCCTGCCGGTTGAATGGGGCAAAGGGACAATAGTATTATGGCTTCTCTCCCGACAGAAATTTGCAACGGACGGAAAAGAGGTAGCCGCGATTTATATCGGAGATGATGTAACCGATGAGGACGCGTTTGAGGCATTAAGGAAAGACGGGATTACGGTTTTTGTGGGAGAAAAGAAACCGTCTTATGCAAAATACTTTCTTAAGGACTCAAAAGAAGTATACAAGTTTTTAAATTTGATTTTAGCGCTTTAAGCTTAAAAATATATGGCTGATATCATTAAGGCAAAAGAACCGTTTAGGTTCCATACCCGGCTTCACTTAACCGAGTTAACCGGTTTAAGGGCTATTAATTTGGCACAGCTCGCCAGTTTAACTAAGGATGTGCCCGGAGCTTGTATTTACCACCATACGCACAGGTTTCTGCAGCAGCATCAGTATCTCTCTCCTGAGCCTCCCAATGATTTTGCCTATTGGGTTACCGAGATTCTCGGGGAAGATGAACTGGGCGAAATGCTCTCCAGTATCGATACAATTAAATATTCAACTATCCGTTCATTAAGGGATAAAATTGTAGAGACTATTGAATCTTATCTAAAGGGTAATCCTTTAGCCAAGATGAGGTTTGCGCGGGAGGGAGAAGAATTTCATTTTGTCAAATCAGTTAGTTTTATATTGCCTACCGATTATACTGCCGGTGATTTAAAAGAATTCGCGGAAATCTTAAAGAAGGTTACTGTTGATTCGATTTACTTCCATATTTTTGAGTCGCGTTTAAGGCTTGAGAAGAACAATAATGACTTCTCGAATTGGATTTTAACTTCAGTAGGAAATAATGCTTTAGCAGAAAAGATCTCCAAACTCGATCCTTATACCCATACGCTTGAAGGCTTAAGGAGTAACCTTGTAGATATGGTAGAAAGGCAGTTACGCGGATAATATGGCAAAGCTCGAAGAATATATACCTATTGTCGGCCAATCCATTATTGATGATTTAAGGCTGCTTGCTAAAAGGCTGGAAGGAAAATGCGTGCAGCATATAAATTCTACTGCTGTAGGCGGCGGGGTTGCCGAGATATTAACGCGCGCAGTCCCTCTTTTGAGAGAAATGGGTTTAAATACAGAGTGGGATGTTATAAAAGGAGGAGAGCAGTTCTTTGAGGTAACCAAGAAGTTTCATAATGCCCTTCACGGCAGGACCGAAGAGATAAGCCAGCGTGACTTCGATATTTTTATGGCAACCAGCGAAGAGAATATAAAAGGAGTGGATACTCACGGAGATATTGTTTTTATCCATGACCCGCAGCCTATAGCGTTGATCAGGAAAAAAGCTGAGAATAAATGGATTTGGCGCTGCCATATAGATGTGTCTAACCCAAATCAGAAGGTTTGGAAGTTCTTAGCGGATTTTATCGTTAATTATGACTCTGCTGTATTTTCAGCTCCGAGTTTTTCCCAACGGCTGCCGATAAGACAGTTCCTTATTCCTCCTTCAATTGACCCGTTAAGCGACAAAAATAAAGAATTGCCTCATGAGTTGATTGATTCAGTTTTAAGAAAGTATGAGATTAAGAAAGATAAACCGATTATCACCCAGATTTCCCGTTTTGACCGCTTAAAGGATCCGGTCGGGGTTATTCAGGCATACTTGCAGGTTAAGAAATACATTGATTGTCAGCTTATACTTGCCGGAGGTTCTGCAAGCGATGACCCGGAAGGAATTCAGGTTCTTGAAGAGGTAAGAGAGAAGTCAAAACAGGATAAGGATATTCATATTCTGCTTTTACCTCAGAATGATATCGAGGTCAATGCCCTGCAGAGGGCATCTGATGTTGTAGTCCAAAAATCTATAAGAGAAGGTTTTGGGCTTACGGTTTCAGAGGCTTTATGGAAGGCAAAGCCGGTAGTTGCTTCTAATGTAGGGGGAATACCTTTGCAGATTAAGCATAAATATTCCGGGTTATTATGCCACTCAATTGACGGCGCTGCCTTTGCTATAAAACAGCTCTTGAATAGCCCGGGTTATGCCAAGAGGCTCGGAGAGAATGGCAGAGAGAATATCAGAAATAACTTTTTACTTACCCGCCACCTGAAGGAATATATGCTCCTGTTCTTTTCATTATATCATCCCGAAGACGTAATACAGCTTTAATCAGGCTAATCCTAAATATTGCTATTGACAAACCCTGAATAAATATTATTCTATTATGAACATATGTTCATAATAGGGGTATCTCATGAGGCCGAAGAAAACCAGATGGGTAAAATGTGCGCCTAAAGAAAGGTGTTTTAAGCCTTTATGCAGGCCGTTAAGTAAGCTGGAGGATGTTTATTTAACGCTTGATGAATTTGAAGCTCTCCGGTTAGCTTCTTTAGAGGGCTTAAAGCAAAAGGATGCTGCCAAGAAATTAAAGATTTCCCGTCCAACCTTCTCCAGGATTATTGCTTCTGCCCATAGAAAGATAGCTGACGGATTAGTGAATATTAAGGCGATAAGGATCGAAGGCGGATGCTGCACGATTGGCGGAAAGGTGGCTAAGAAACGAAAGAATGGAAAAAGCTTTTGTATATTGTAGCGGTATTTTTAGGGTGTTTTTATCTGCCTATAGAGAACCTGCGATTTACAAATGCGATATTTGAGTCTTTGGCGCTTGTTAAATGGTATGCCAGAGAACATGTGCTCTTGTGTCTTGTACCGGCATTTTTTATTGCCGGAGCTATATCTGTTTTTGTAAGCCAGGCATCGGTTATGAGGTATTTCGGCGCCAAAGCGAATAAGTTTCTTTCTTATGGCGTGGCTTCTATATCCGGGACAATCCTCGCTGTGTGTTCATGTACGGTCCTGCCTTTATTCTCCGGAATTTATAAAAGAGGTGCTGGCCTTGGTCCAGCGGTTGCTTTTCTGTATTCCGGGCCTGCAATAAATGTTTTAGCAATTATTTTAACTGCGCGTATTCTTGGCTGGCAGTTAGGGTTGGCGCGTGTTATAGGCGCAGTAGTTTTTAGTGTTGTTATCGGTTTATTAATGCATTTTGTATTTTTAAAGGAAGAGCGCAAGCGCCATGCCAGCGGCGATCTTCAATTTGGCGAGATTAAAGTATCCCGTCCGCTCTGGAAAGATATGGTTTATTTCTTCTCTATGGTCGCAATACTTGTTTTTGCCAATTGGGGCAGGCCTTTAAAAGGCGATACAGGAATTTGGAGCTTAATCTATGTTTCCAGATGGTGGATTACGGGATTTTTCCTGACTGTTTTAGGGTTTGCTATTTTTAGTTGGTTTAAAAAGGAAGAAATAAAAGAATGGACTAAAGCTACTTGGTGTTTTGCTCTGCAGATATTGCCGCTTCTTTTAGGCGGCGTTTTTATTTCGGGATTCCTTTTGGGCAGGGTTGGCCATGAGGGTATTATTCCCTCGCGCTGGGTTGAGATGCTTGTCGGAGGTAATTCATTTAGGGCGAATTTTTTTGCTTCAATAGTCGCGGCTTTCATGTATTTCGCTACTCTGACAGAAGTTCCGATTTTACAAGGATTAATCGGCTCCGGTATGGGGAAAGGGCCTGCTTTAGCGCTTCTTTTAGCCGGGCCTGCGTTAAGTTTACCCAGCATGCTGGTTATCCGGGGGGTTATCGGTACCAAGAAAACGGTTGTGTATGTAGTTTTGGTTGTAGTTATGGCTACTATAAGTGGGATGATATTTGGACTAATAGTTGATTAGGGGGTGGGAATGAAAATTGAAATATTAGGGGTTGGTTGTCCAAAATGCAAACAGCTTATAGCAAACGCAGAGATGGCGGTTAAAGAATTAAACATCCAAGCCGAAATCAGCAAGGTAACGGATATCGATAAAATTACCGAGTACGGCGTGATGATGACGCCGGCTTTGGTTGTTGACGGTACGGTGGTTTCAGCGGGTAAGGTATTGAGCAAAGACGAGATTAAAAAGATTCTATCGAAATAAGATATTATAGTTGACAAGAATCGTTAAAATGGTAAAATATTAAGGTACCAATTTAAAGATTAGCAAAACTTAGAAGTCATGAAGGGAAAAGTTAACTAACCTTTACGGCTTTTTTTATTGTTAGGGGGTGAGAGAAGAAATGGCAAGAGGAAAAGTAAAGTGGTTTAGCGATCAGAAAGGATACGGGTTTATTACTCCTGAATCAGGCAATGATGTCTTTGTGCATCATAAGTCTATACAGGGTGAAGGTTTTAAATCTTTAGCCGAAGGGCAGGAAGTCGAATTTGATATTGAAAAAGGCCCTAAAGGCGACCAGGCAGTAAACGTTACCAAGGTCTAGTATTAAAAAATATACGGCCCGGTTTAAAAAGCCGGGCTTATATTTTTAGCAGCATCAATTAACCGTAAAAAGAAAGGGTAAATGAAGAAAGTAAGGACTTCTGCCAAAGGCAGGGTCTGCAGGTACCGTAATTGCCATAATATCCTCAGTATCTATAACCACGAAGAATATTGCCACGTGCATCGGCTCTTAGCGCTCTCCGGAAGTATCAAGAAACCCTCTGGTTTGAAGAAAATAAAGGCCAAAAAATAAAAGAAATAACCGCTTAAGAAAAATCTTGACAAAATAACTCGGTATGTTATATTAATTCCCTTATTGTGAAAAATATAACATTATGATTACAACCAAAAACTGCATTATTCGCCTTTCCCGCTATAAAAACGCTCTTTACAGGCTGCAGGCCTTAGGTTTTGTGAAATTTTTCTCGGATAACCTTGCTGATGCCGTGGGGGTTACTGCTGCGGTAGTAAGAAAAGACTTCTCTGTTTTTGGCATATCCGGCAACAAAAAAGGCGGTTATCAGATCGAAACACTCCTTGAGAAATTAAACAGCATTTTAGGAAAAGACCGCCTGCAGAAAGTTGTTGTCATCGGCGCAGGCCATATCGGAAGCGCCCTTATGCGTTACCGGGGGTTCGAAAAAGAAGGGATAAAGATAGCCGCAGGTTTTGATATTGATCCATCCAAAGTAAACCGGTCTTCTCCTGTACCTATTTTACCTTTAGAGGAGATAAAGGGGTTTATTAAATCCCATGGAATAAAGATCGCTGTGCTTACAGTTCCTGATATTGCCGCTCAGGAAGTGGTGGATATTATTTCTGCAAGCGGCATCAAAGGCGTACTCAATTTTGCCCCTTTAAGGTTAAAAAGCCCCGAAGGGTGCATTATCAATAATGTAAATTTAGAGATTGAGCTGGAGAATCTTATATATTTCGTCAATGTGATGGAGAAGACTAAATAAGAAAGGAAGCGCTATGGCAAAAATATTAATGGTAGATGATGATAGAGAGTTTCTTGAAGCCGGCAAAGCAGTTTTAGAGGCAAATGGCCACAAGGTAGTTATGTCAAATGACGTGCAGGATGCCGAGAACAAGATTTCAAGCGGTGATTTTGATATTATTTTTTTGGATATAATGATGCAAGAAGCTGATGACGGTATTGCTTTGGCATCGAGACTTAAGAAAAAAGGGGTAGCTACTCCTATAATAATGCTAAGCGGGGTAAGCAAGGTTACCGGTTATGATTACGGAAAGTGCGATGAAGTCTTACCGTGCACGGATTTTCTTGAAAAGCCGGTAAGCCCCCAGCGTCTTATTGATAAAGTTAATGAAATCTTAAAGTAGAAATAAGGAGTATAAAAAATGGCGAAAGAGTGCGCTGTAAGTAAGTTAGATAAAGGTTTTCTGGTATGTGACGAAACGCGTTCAGGGCTTATACCCGCGCTTCAGGAAATTCAGGATAAAAAGGGTTATATATCCGATAATGATATGCAGGCTGTTGCGGATAAGTTTGGCATACATCCGGTAGAGGTTTATTCCGTGGCTACATTTTATTCTTTTTTAACTACTCGCAAAAGAGGCAGACATGTAATACGTATAAGCGAATGCATATCTAATACAATGGCAGGAAGCAGAAAGATAGAGAAAGAATTTGAGAAGGCATTAGGAATAAAAATAAGTGAAACTACTAAAAATAATAAAATTACGCTTGAGCGCACCGGTTGCATAGGAATGTGCGATAAAGCCCCCGCTGCCATGATAGATGATGCATTGGTCGGGAATATCACTGTAGCAAAAGTCAGAGAGATTATTAAGAGTTTGAAATAAAGAGAATCCATAGGAGAATAATATGCAATCTAAGAGAGAAGGGGCAGTAATTTTTAGCGGGATAGAAAAATATGCCGGTATTAAGCAGGCGCTCGAAATGGGCAGAAAAGAGGTTTTAAGCGAAGTTAGGGATTCCGGTTTAAGGGGCCGCGGTGGCGCAGGTTTTCCTGCAGGAGTAAAATGGAACCTTGTGGCAGCTGCCCAATCAGAGAAAAAATTTGTAGTCTGTAATGCCGATGAAGGAGAGCCGGGCACTTTTAAAGATAGGATTATTCTGACAGAGTATCCCGGCCTTATGTTTGAAGGAATGATAATAGCTGCTTTTGTAAGCGGTGCGGAAAAGGGGTTCTTATATTTAAGAGGAGAATATAAATCTTTTTTACCTTTATTAAATAGAGTTTTAGGACAGATGCGTAAAGATGGGGTCCTTGGAAAAAATATATTAGGCAAGAAAGGTTTTAATTTTGATATTGAAATAAGATTAGGCTCCGGGGCTTATGTTTGCGGAGAAGAGACTGGGCTTATTGAGTCTCTTGAGGGTAACCGCGGAGAGCCGAGGAACAGGCCTCCTTTTCCGGTAAACACAGGTTATAATGGTTTCCCGACTGTTTTAAATAACGTAGAAACCTTTATCAATATTCCTCATATAGTTAAAAAAGGCGCAGAGTGGTTTAAATCTTTCGGAACCGAGAAGTCAGCCGGGACGAAATTACTGAGTGTTTCGGGAGACTGCAAGAATCCGGGAGTATATGAAGTTGAATACGGTATTACAATAAAGGAATTATTAAAAATAGCCGGCGCTACCGAAGTGAAAGCTGTATCTGCCGGAGCTTCTGGTGAGTGCATTTCTGTTTCGCAGTTTAACAGGAAGATTTGTTTTGAAGATTTTTCTACAGGAGGTTCTCTAATTGTATTTGGAAAAAATCGCACCATGATAGATGTGGCTGAAAATTTCCTCAAGTTTTTTAAAGATGAATCCTGTGGGCAGTGCACTCCTTGCAGGGAAGGAATACCGGTTTTACTTGAAGGGCTTATCCTGATTAAAAAAGGAGAATGCCCTAAAGATTATTTGGATGACCTTTTTTCTCTATCGGAAACTATGCAACTTGCCTCAAAGTGCGGTTTAGGTCAATCAAGCCCTAATCCGTTTGTTTCAATAATCAATAATTTTAAAAGCGAATATAAATTGTCTAAAATAGCTAAAAAGGAGAAGGTTTTTAATGGATAATTCAAAAGAATTCGGGCGCGATACCTCCAGGGCTCCCATAAGCCAGAGAAAACAGGAATTTACAGAAGTAGAAAAGGGTTCAATAGGCGGTACCATAACTGTTACTATTGATGATATGGAAGTCAATGTCCCCATGGGGACAACTATTCTGGAGGCGGCTAAGAAAGTCAACGTAAAGATACCTACTCTTTGCCAGCACGATGACCTTTGCCTGGCAGGTGTTTGCAGGGTTTGCGTTGTTGAAGTAGATAAGGAGCGCACTCTCCAGGCATCATGCTCTTACCCGATATTTAACCCGATAAAGGTAAAAACATATTCTCCTCAAGTTAGAAGGGCAAGGCGCAATATAATTCAGCTTTTATTAAAAAACCATTACGGGGATTGTTATTCCTGCGCCAGAAATAACAACTGTGAATTGCAGGCCTTAGCAAAAGAATACGGGGTAACTTCATATAAGTTCGGCCATATAGATAAACCAAGGTATGAAAAAGATGAATCCAGTTATGCTGTTGTGCGGGATATGAATAAATGTGTTTTGTGCCGTCGGTGCGTTAGGACTTGTATAGACCTTCAGGAAGTAGGCGTCCTGGAGGCATTGGATAGGGGTTCAAAAACAAAAATAGGGACTTACCTTGATATGCCGCTTAATGATGTAATCTGCATAAACTGCGGTCAGTGCATAAACCGTTGCCCTACAGGAGCGCTAAAGGCAAAAGATCCGGCAGAAGAGGTCTGGAAGGCAATAGAGGATCCTAATAAGCATGTAATCATACAAACCGCCCCGAGCCCGCGTGCTGCGATGGGAGAGGAGTTCGGGCTTAAGCCGGGAACAAGCGTGACTAAGAAACTTAATACAGCTATTAAGAGGGTCGGTTTTGATAAAGTCTTTGATACAAACTTTACCGCAGACCTTACGATTATGGAAGAGGGGACAGAATTGCTGATGCGGCTTAAATCCGTCCTCGTGGATAAAGACGAGTCTGTTAAGTTGCCGCTATTTACTTCCTGTTCTCCGGGGTGGGTAAAATTTATTGAGCATTTTTATCCTGATAGGCTTAATCATCTTTCCACGGCAAAAAGCCCGCAGCAGATGTTTGGCGCTATTGTAAAGACCTGGTACGCAAAGAAAAACAATGTCGATCCTAAAAAAATAGTCTCGGTATCGCTTATGCCATGTTCAGCTAAAAAATTTGAATGCGAACGCCCGGAGATGAATGCTTCAGGATTTAAGGATGTGGATTATGCTTTAACTACCAGAGAGCTTGCAGGAATGATAAAGGAGTGCGGGATAGATCTGCCTAATTTACCTGAATCTAATTTTGACGATCCTTTAGGGATAGGGTCAGGGGCCGGCCTTGTATTTGCAGCTACAGGCGGGGTTATGGAAGCGGCTATCAGGACTGTATATGAGATAGTAACAGGCAAAGAGGTTCCTTTTGATGGTTTACGGGTTACTCCGGTAAGAGGAATGGATGGTATACGTAAAGCTGATCTTCCTATCAATTCAGCCCTTTCTCAATGGAAGTTTTTAGAGGGGGTAGTACTTAAAGTAATGGTTGGCCATGGTACGGCAAATGCCAAAAAAATTATGGATATGCTTTGCGAGGGTAAGCTTAATGATTATCATTTTATAGAAATTATGGCTTGTCCCGGAGGATGCCTTGGAGGCGGAGGTCAGCCGATTCCTACAACCCCTAAGATAAGAGAGGCCCGGGCAATGGCTGTATACGCCGAGGATGAGGGTTTGCCTTATCGTAAATCACACGAGAACCCCATTGTAAAACAAATATACAAAGAATTTCTTACTGAAGGGCCCTGCGGCCATTTAAGTCATAAACTTTTGCATACAGCATATCTTAAACGCGGTAAATGGATAGGTAAGCCCCGCAATAAAAAATATCCTAAAGGATAATATTAACCGATAAAGAGTATAAACCTTCTTATGAAGAAGTATGGCCTTAAGACCCAGATTTTTCTTGCTTTTTCCTTAGTTATCGTTATTATCGGGTTTTTAAGCATTATCTTTGGTTCTTATATAATCCAAAATAAGATTATACAAAGGGCTCACCGTACTGTTACTAATGCGATAAGGAATGCCGAAGCAATTTACAGAGATGAGCTGGATAAAATCGGAAGATCTTTAAGTATAGTTGGTTCTGTAGAAGATTTAAACAAGGCAAAGGAGATATTGGGTTGGGATTATGCTTTTGAAGTAACCTCCGCAGGGGCAGTAGAAAGTAAGATTGTTAGAGAGGCATTTGCTAAAAAATCCCCGTTAGGCGCAAGCCGGGTTATAAGTAGGGAAGAATTAGAAAATATTTCTTTGGAATTGTCGGACAAACTAAAGATTACCTTAAGGGACACGCCTAGGTCAAAACCTTCGGATAAGAAAATTTTGGATAGTGCCATTGCCTTAGAATACGCAATGCCGGTTATAAGGGAAGATGGAACTATTCAATCTGTCCGCTATGCCGGAAAAATCATTAACCGGGATTTTAGTTGATAAAATAAACGAGCTTGTATTCGGGAATGAGGTTTACAAGGGTAAGCCCGTAGGGACAGTAACAATATTTCAGGACGATATCAGGATCTCTACCAATGTGCTTAATGATAAGGGTGAGCGTGCGGTAGGCACGCGGGTATCAAAAGAGGTTTATGACAGAGTTGTTATTAAGGGTATTTCCTGGAAAGACAGGGCTTTTGTTGTTACTGATTGGTACTTTACTACCTATGAGCCGATAAAGGATATTTCCGGAAATATTATCGGAATACTCTATGTGGGGATATTAGAGAAGCCTTATGCTGATTTAAAGATTGCTTTTTTTTGCCGCTTTCTTAATTTTTGTAATAATCAGCATGTTTTTAGCTTTATTTATTTCATACCTTTTAGCATATAGGATTTCAAGCCCTTTAGTAAACCTTCTATTGAGTTACGTAAAAGTAATGGAAATGAACCCTTAATTGTGCTATCATGGTTCCATGAGACCTCATGGAACCCAGAAAGAG
>JAFGUY010000061.1 GCA_016938245.1 Candidatus Omnitrophota bacterium
ATAATTAACGAAAATGTGCTTATCCCCCGGCCGGAGACGGAGATTCTGGTTGAAGCCGCATTGAAGTATGCCGGGAATATCCATCCAAATGAAAATAATATATTGGAATTAGGGACAGGTTCAGGGTGTATCGCGGTAAGCGTTGCTAAATTTTTGCCCAACTTTAAAATCACCGCTACGGATATTTCTTCAAAGGCTTTGACGGTAGCTAAAAATAACGCAAATTTAAATAAAGTATCAGAAAGGATAAATTTTTTATTAAGCGATTTATTCAGTTCTTTGCCGGTATGCGATAATAAATATTCTTTATGCCTCTCTAATCCGCCGTATATCGTAAGCAGTGAAATTAACGGATTGCAGCCCGAGGTAAAATATGAACCAAGGCAGGCTTTAGACGGGGGAAGCGACGGATTTAGGTTTTACCGGAAAATAATTAAAGGATCTTTAGATTATTTAAAATCCGGCGGGTTCTTGATTATGGAGATTGGGTATGAGCAGAGGAAAGACGTTGAAGATATCTTTTCCGGGCAGGATTCTTTTAATCTGATAGAGGTCATCAAAGATTATAATAATTTAGAGAGGGTTATTGTAGCGAGGAAAGGTAAAGAAAATGGATAAATTAATTATTGAGGGAGGTATTAAGTTAAAAGGGGAAGTTACTGTTTCCGGGGCAAAGAACGCAGTATTGCCGATTATGGCGGCAACATTATTGACTGATTGCGCCTGTATTATTAAGGGCGTACCTGATTTGCGCGATACTAATACCATGATAAGGATACTGCGCTCTTTGGGCAAGGGTGTTGAGTTTGATAAGGGGGTATTAACGATTACCGCCTTAAAGAATACAAACTGTGTAGCGGATTATAAGCTTGTTTCTACTATGCGCGCTTCTTTTTGTGTCTTAGGCCCGCTTTTAGGAAAGTTAAAGAAAGCTAAAGTTTCCCTTCCCGGAGGCTGTATTATTGGCGTAAGGCCCGTAGATTTGCATTTAAAGGGGATAAGAGCCCTCGGAGCTGACATACATATTGATTCGGGGTATATATTCGCTAAAGCCGATAAGTTAAAAGGGGCGCATATATATCTGGGTGGGGTTTATGGTTCCTCTGTTTTAGCTACTGATAATGTGATGATGGCTGCTGTTTTGGCTTCCGGCAGGACTGTAATTGAGGCTGCAGCATGCGAGCCTGAGGTAGTAGATTTAGCAGAGTTTCTGATTAAAATGGGCGCTAAGATTAAAGGGCATGGTACGCCCATCATAGAAATTGAAGGAGTTAAGCATTTACACGGGGCAACGCATACAATTATCCCTGATAGGGTTGAAGCAGGCACAATGATTTTAGCTGCTTTGATTACCAAGGGGGATATTTTTATTAAAAATGTTTTGCTTAAACACTTAGGCGCTTTGATTGATAAGTTAGAAGAGGCAGGCGCAAGCATGAGAAAAGAAGATAATTCTATACACGTGAAATACAGAAAGCCTCTTAATGCCGTAAATATTACAACTCTTCCTTACCCGGGGTTTCCTACTGATATGCAGGCGCAGATGATGAGCCTGATGAGTATTACCCCCGGTATTACGATAGTGACTGAGAAAATTTATCCGGATAGATTTATGCATGTTGCCGAGCTTAATCGTATGGGAGCGCATATCCAGCGCGAGGGGCCGCATGCAATAGTAGAAGGCGTAAGAAATTTGTCAGGGGCGCCGGTTATGGCTTCAGATTTACGCGCTTCAGCTTCACTTGCCTTAGCAGGACTGGCAGCCTCGGGAAAAACCTCTATTTCAAGGATTTATCATCTTGAGCGAGGTTACGAGAGAATCGAGGAGAAGTTAGAGAGTTTGGGCGCCAGGGTGCGCAGGGAAAAAGAATGATTTTAATGATTGATAATTACGATTCATTTACTTATAACCTTGTGCAGTATTTAGGTGCATTAAGCCAGAGGGTTGAGGTATTCCGTAACGATAAAATAACCGTTCGGGATATATCAAGGCTTAAGCCTGAAAAGATAATCATCTCTCCCGGTCCCGGCCGGCCTGAAGGGGCTGGGATACCTTGCAGGGTAATCAAGGAATTTTCCGGGAAAATCCCTATTTTAGGGGTTTGCCTCGGCCATCAGGCAATCAGCTATGCCTATGGAGGAAGGATTGTTAAGGCAAAAAAACTTATGCACGGCAAGACTTCGTTAATTTACCACAATAATAAAGATATATTCCGTAATATACCTAATCCGTTTGAAGCCACGCGTTACCACTCTTTAATTGTAGAAAAAAAGAGCCTGCCCGCCTCTCTTAAAATTACAGCCGTAACAAAAGAAAAAGAGATTATGGGCTTAAGGCATAAAGATTATCCTGTTTTCGGGGTGCAATTTCATCCGGAGTCCATCCTTACGCATCCGGGTATGGATATATTAAGGAATTTTATAAAAATATGCTGATAAGAGAAGCAATAAAAACCCTCGCACAGAAAAAAAACCTTAATCCTCAAGAAATGCAGGCAGTTATGTCGGACATATTAACCGGGGTAACTGCTACCGCGGATATAATCGAATTCCTTACTTTTCTAAATGTTAAGGGAGAAACAGTTGAAGAGCTCACTGCGGCAGTAGAGGTCATGCTTAAATATGTTGACCCTATTATTGTGGATCGGACAAATATATTGGATACCTGCGGAACCGGCGGAGACAGGAAGGGCACCTTCAATATCTCAACTATTACTGCTTTCGTAGCTTCCGGAGCAGGGGTATGCGTCGCCAAACACGGTAACCGTTCTGTTTCAAGCAAATGCGGAAGCGCCGATATATTGGAGGCTTTGGGTGTAGATATAAATATGGATAAAGTAAAAATTAAGAGATGTCTGGAAGACGTAGGAATTGCTTTTTTGTTTGCCCCCAATTTTCATCCTGCGATGAAACATGTGATGCCTGCGCGCAAGAAGATTAGCCAAAAGACCATCTTTAACATTTTAGGCCCTTTAATTAATCCTGCGCGCGCGACTAATCAGCTCATCGGAGTCTATAGCCTAGAATGGACTAAGACTTTAGCGCGGGTGCTGCATAATTTAGGTACCAAACATGTATTGGTTGTCCATGGCAAGGACGGATTAGATGAGGTAACTACTACGGATAAGACATTTATTTGCGAGGCTCTTGGCGGAAAGTTTAAAGATTATGAAATCTCTCCTGAAGAATTCGGTTTTAAAAGGGTGCCAAAAGAAGACCTTCTGGGCGGTAATATAGAGGAGAATGTAGGCATTGCCCTAGGTGTATTAAGCGGAGAGAAGGGCCCTAAAAGGGATATTGTATTATTAAATTCCGGATGCGCCATATATGCCGCAGATAAAGCCGAGTCAATAGTTGAAGGGGTTAAGCTTGCGGAAGATTCGATTGACAGCGGTAAAGCGTTAGAGAAACTTAGCATGCTAAAGAGGTATTCTTAAAACAAGAAAATTGCCTTCGATAATAGCTTAATGCAATTTTCGAAGTGGTACAGCATTTATACTTTTCTAAACCATGAAAAACGCAGACGCCTTAAAGGAGATTATTGCAAAAAAGAAAGAAAGGGTTGCTTTGGTTAAGCAGCAGATCTCTGAGGAAGAGTTAAAATCCAGATTGCCTTCCCTTATCCCTTGCCGTAAATTTATTGAAGCCATAAGCAAGCCGCGCCAGATTTCGCTTATCGCAGAGGTTAAGAAGGCTTCGCCTTCTTTAGGGGTTATCCGGCAGGATTTTAATCATATTGAGATTGCTAAGGCTTATCAAGAATCCCAAGTGCAGGCTATATCGGTTTTAACGGAAGAGGATTTCTTCTTAGGGAATATATCTTATATTAACGAAGTAAGGAATATGGTTGAAGTGCCTGTATTAAGAAAAGATTTTATCTTTGATAAGTATCAAATCTATGAATCCAGATTTTACGGGGCAGATGCAGTTCTGTTAATCGCGGGTATACTTACTCAGGATGAATTAGCGCAGTTTTCCCAGTTGGCTTTAGAGTTAGGCATGGACCCTTTAGTTGAGGTGCACGAGGAGAGAGAACTGAAGAAGGTATTGAAACTAAAATCAATACCGCTTATCGGTATAAACAACCGTAATTTGCACACTTTAGAAGTTGACTCCAAAACTATCGAGAGGCTCTTTCCTCTTATCCCGAAGGAAAAAACAGTAGTTGTTGAAAGCGGTATAAAGAGCAGCCAGGATATATTATTTTTAAAGATACTGGGTGTTAGCGCTTGTTTAATCGGGACTGCTTTTATGCAGGCAGAGAATATACCAAAAAAGATAGAAGAGCTAATGGGGTGGTAATTGGTTAAAGTAAAGATCTGCGGGATTACAAACTTAGAGGATGCTTTGGCTGCTCTTTTTTCTGGTGCGGATGCAATAGGGTTTGTATTCTACAAGAGGAGCCCGCGTTATATAAACCCTGCAAAAGCAGGAAATATATCGCGTATTCTACCTAAAAAGTTATTAAAGGCCGGAGTATTCGTAAATGCGAAAGAAAAGGATATAAAAAAGATTTACAGATTATGCGATCTTGATATGTTGCAGTTTCACGGGGAAGAATCCCCGGAATTTTGTGCCAGATTTAAGAAGTATAAGGTTATAAAGGCATTTAAGATTAAAAAGGGGGTTGATTCCGGTAAATTCAAAGAATATAAAACTTTTGCTTATCTTTTTGATGCTTTTTGTAAAGATAAACCCGGGGGTACCGGTAGAAAGTTTAACTGGAATTTGTTAAAGAAAGCGGATAAAATAAAGCGTCCGGTTTTTTTATCCGGAGGCCTAAATTCCCGTAATGTAAGATCTGCGTTAAAGGCAATTAGGCCTGATTGGGTGGATGCCTCAAGCGGGGTTGAGGCTAGCCCCGGCAAGAAAGACCACAGAAAAGTAAGCGAATTTATTAAAAGGGTAAAATGAGCAATAAATCAGTAAGCAGAGTATTCCCGGATCAAAAAGGATATTTTCTGGAATTTGGCGGAAGGTTTGTTCCTGAAACACTTATTTTTGCCTTAGATGAGTTGAATAACGAATACAAGAAGGCGAAGAAAGATAAAGAATTTACTTCCCAGTTTAATTATTACCTTAAAGAATATGCGGGAAGGCCAACGCCTTTATATCTTGCTAAAAATCTAAGCGAATGCCTAGGCATAAAAAAGATTTATTTAAAAAGGGAGGATCTCCTCCATACCGGAGCGCATAAGATTAATAATGCTTTAGGTCAGGGGCTCTTGGCTTTAAGGATGAAAAAGCCCAGGGTAATTGCTGAAACCGGCGCAGGCCAGCACGGGGTAGCTACGGCAACAGTTGCCGCGCTCTTTGGTTTAAAATGTGATATTTATATGGGAGAAGAGGATATGCGGCGCCAGGAGTCTAATGTTTTCAGGATGAGGCTTCTGGGTGCTAGGGTTATCCCGGTTAAGACAGGCCTTAAGACTCTAAAAGACGCTATGACCGAGGCTTTACGTGACTGGGTTACGAATGTACGTGACACACATTATATTATCGGGACAGTTGCCGGGCCACATCCGTATCCGATGCTGGTTAGGGACTTTCAGTCTGTAATCGGAAACGAAACAAAGGCGCAATTAAAAATAAAGGAAAAAAGCCTTCCTGATTATTTAGTTGCCTGTGTCGGAGGGGGGAGCAATGCCTTGGGGTTATTCCACCCTTTCTTTAATGATAGAAAAGTAAAGTTTATCGGTGTTGAAGCAGGCGGAAGAGGGATATTTTTAGGCCAGCATGCCGCAAGTTTAGTCAAGGGTAAGATAGGAATCTTACACGGCGCTAAATCCGCGCTTTTATACGATAATTCCGGTCAGGTAAACCAAACGCATTCTATATCCGCAGGCCTTGATTATCCCGGAGTCGGGCCTGAACATGCATATTATAAGAAGATAGGAAGAGCAAAGTATTTTACGGTATCTGATAAAGAAGCATTAACGGCATTTAAGTTGATTTCCAATCTGGAAGGGATAATCCCGGCGCTAGAATCCGCTCATGCAATTGCCTATTTAAATAAAATGTCCGGAAAAGTAAAGAAAGATTCGATAGTTGTAGTTTGTCTTTCCGGTAGAGGGGATAAGGATTTAGGTATTGTTACGGGGGCTCTGTAGGAATGGTTAAAAGAATAAATCGTATAGACGGTTGTTTTAAGGAATTAAAGAAAAAAAAGCAGAAGGCCTTAGTTATTTTTATTACTGCGGGTTATCCAAGCTTAAAAGTAACTGAAAAGCTAGTCTTGGAATTTGAGAAAGCAGGCGTTGATATCATAGAATTAGGGGTTCCTTTTTCTGACCCGATGGCCGACGGGCCGGTGATTCAATTTTCTTCCTTTGAGGCGTTAAAAAATAATACCCGTCTTACGGATATAATAAATTTAGTAGGAAGATTACGCCGTAAAGTAAATATACCCTTGTTGCTTATGACTTATTATAATCCCGTCTTTTCTTTTGGGGAGGATAGGTTTATAAAAGAGGCGATAGTAAAGGGCGTAGACGGGGTAATTATACCCGATCTTCCGCCTGATGAAGGAAAAGATTTTGTTCATAAGGCCCAAAGAGCAGGGCTGTATAGTATATGTTTTATCGCTCCTACTACTTCTTTAAAAAGAATGAAGATAATTTTAAAGCTCGCAAAGGGGTTTATCTATTATGTCTCTTTAACCGGAGTTACAGGAGCGCGTAAGTCTTTATCTTACGACTTAAAAGAAAATGTAACAAAAATAAAAAAGTATACGCAGGTGCCTGTCTGCGTAGGCTTTGGCGTCTCTTGCCGGGAGCAGGTAAAGCAGGTATCTAAGTTTTCCGACGGAGTCATTGTAGGGAGCGCCATTATAAATAAGATAAAAGAAAATATTAAGAACCCTTATTTAATTAAGGAGGCAGTCAATTTTGTGCGGGGTTTAAAAAAAGCATGAAACAGGCTTATCAAAAAAGTATACTAGAAAATGGCCTTAGGATGGTAACACACCGTATGCCAGAAAGGCAGTCTCTTTCTATAGGTATTTTTATAAAAGTAGGAGGCAGGTATGAAAATATGGGGAATAAGGGCGTTGCTCATTTCTTAGAGCACCTTCTTTTTAAAGGAACTAAGAATTATTCCTGCCGTATGATTAAAGAATCTATTGAAGGGGTAGGCGGGTCGCTTAACGGCTTTACCTCGGAGGAATTAACTTGTTATCTGATTAAAATACCCAGCATTTATCTTGACCGGGCGCTTAATGTCCTTTCGGATATGGTAATTAGGCCCCTGCTTTCTGAAGTTGAGATTAAAAAAGAAAGGGCTGTGATCCTGGAAGAAATCAAGATGTACAGAGACCTTCCTCAAAGTTATGTCTATGAGTTATTAGACGAGCTTTTATGGCCTAATCAGCCTTTGGGCGCTCCTATTATAGGAACGGTTGATTCACTTACCGAAACCGACCGGCATAAACTCGTTTCTTTTAAAAAGAAGCACTATACTGTATCAAGTATGGTGATAAGCGCAGCCGGAGATATCGACGAAGATAAGTTGGATAATAGAGTAAACAAAATATTTGCAACTTTGCCTAAGAAAAGAGAGAATTTATTTTCCGTAGTAAAAGAGAGCCAGGATAATGTCAGGTTGAAGCTATTTCACAAAGATACTGAGCAGACGCATATGGCCTTAGGTTTTAAGTCCTTGAAACGCGACCATCCGCTAAGGCACGCCTTAGGCATTTTACACGTTATCTTAGGCGCAAATATGTCCAGTAGGCTTTTTAACGAAATTAGAGAGAAGAGGGGATTAGCCTATGAGATAGGTACTATGGTTAAGCGTTTTTATGATACCGGGGCATTTTTAGTGCATGCGGGTATTGATAACCGTAAGGTGCCGGATGCCATAGGTTTGATATTAAAAGAGCTTGTTAAAATAAAAGATAATTTAGTTACCGAAGGAGAACTTAACCGGGCAAAAGAATTTTATATAGGGCAGCTAAAATTAGGGCTGGAAGATACTATGGAGCATATGCTTTGGATAGGAGAGACTACCGCTACTTTGGATAAGACTTATTCTTTAAGCGATATTATCTCTGAAGTCAATCGGGTTAGAAGAGAAGATCTTCTTAAAGTAGCCAGAAGCCTTTTTAAAGAGAATAATCTTAATTTGAGTTTAATCGGGCCGGTTGATCTTAAGGAAGATAAGATTCGTAAAAAACTTATTTTAAATTAATCATGGTTAATACGGTAATTGTCCTGGTATTATTTACAATTTTGGGGATAATCTCCTTTTTGTTCGCCCTCTCTGAAACTGCAATTATTGCCTTAAGCAGGATAAAATTGCGGCATATGGTATCTAAGGGCATTAAGAGGGCCCAGAGTGTCTATAGGCTATCAGGCAAGATGGATAAGTTTATCGCCGCAATCTTAATCGGTAATAATTTTGTGAATATCGCTATGTCTGCGATAGTGACTGCCGTATGCATACCGTTATTCGGCTTTAATTGGGGTACTCTTATCGCCACTTTTATTACGGCATTCTTTGTCCTTATCTTCTGTGAGATTACTCCTAAGATATTTGCCGCCAAGCATACTGAAAAAGTTTCACTTTTTGTAGCACCAATCATGGAAGGTTTTGTTCAGTTTTTTGGCCCGGTAACAAAGTTTTTTATCTGGATAAGCAATTTCTTGCTTAAGGCCTTTGGGATGGATCCGGCTAAACGCTCCCCTCTGGTAACCGAAGAAGATCTTAAGCTTATGATTGAGGTAGGAAAAGAAGAAGGCGTTGTAAGCGATGAAGAAAGGAAAATGCTGCACCGTATCTTTGAATTCGGGGATACGGCGATAAGCGATTGCATGGTCCCTAAAGATAAAATTATAGCAGTAAATATAAATACCGGATCCGATGAACTTTTGAATATGTTTGTGGAGGAAGGGCATGCAAGACTGCCGGTATATAGCGGGGTTATTGATAATATCGTCGGGGTAATTTACGCCCGCGACCTGCTTTATATATTAAGAGACAAAGGATTATTCCTTCTCCAGGATCTTGTGCATAATCCGTATTATGTTTTAGATACGATGCGCGTAAGCGAATTATTACGTAAATTTCAGGCAAACAGGATTCAGATTGCTATAGTGGTGGATAAAAACAAGAAGACCTTGGGGCTGGTAACGCTTGAGGATTTAATTGAAGAAATTGTCGGCGAGATAGACGAAGAGCATAATCCTGTGCTTAATAGTAAATAAAAATTGACCTTTTGATTTAAAGTTGTATAATAAAATAAGTTATATACAAACAAGGAGGAATAAAGATGGCAGAGATAGGTTATTGCGTAAAATGTAAGTCGAAAAAAGAGATGAAAGACGAACAGAAGGTTACCATGAAAAACGGCCGCAAGGCGATGAAAGGCAAATGTTCTTCATGCGGTACCGGCATGTATAAAATATTAGGTAAATAAGGGTTTTAAAAAAAGAGGTAAGGTTAAAATAGAAACAAAGAAATTAGCACAACGTATTGCACAAGCCGCAAAACTTAAAAAAGCGCAGAAAGTGGTAATTTTAGATGTCCGTAAGGTTGCCGTTTTCTGCGATTATTTTATTATTGCGAGCGCTACTTCCATGCGGCAGGTAAATGCAATTGCCCGGCAAATAGCAGAAGATTTAAGCAAGGACAAAATAAAACCTCTCTCAACGCTTGCCTTTAATGATGAATCGGGTTGGGTAGCCCTTGATTTTAGTTCGGTTATAGCACACATATTTTATAAGCCGATGCGGGAATTCTACGGCCTAGAACGGCTCTGGTCTGATGCAAAGAAGTTAAGAGTAATAAGATCCCCCCGTTAAATTTTAAAAAAGTTATATGAAAGAAAATATCCAGGAAGAAATAATCCGGTTGATTAAAGAATCTGTAAGCCTGCTCAAGATAGATTCTGTTTTCTTAAATGAATTACGCTTAGACCCGACGCAGGATTTAAGGTTCGGAGATCTATCTACTAATATAGCCATGCGTTTAAGCAAGCATTTAAAGATGCCCGCAGATAAAGTAGCGTTTAATATTTTATCCGCCGTAAATTCTATCTTGGAGAAATCACCCCTTAAAGAATTGATTAGGGAAGTGAAAGTAGAGGGAGCAGGTTTTATAAATTTTTATCTTAGCGATAAATACCTCTACCAGCAGCTTAAGGATATAGTAGATAAAGAAATCAATGCCCTGCGTCTAAATATAGGGAAAGGGAAGGCAGTCTTGATTGAATTTGTAAGCGCCAATCCTACCGGTTCACTTTCAGTCGCCCATGCTCGGCAGGCAGCGGTAGGGGATGCCCTTGCGAATATTCTTGAATTCCTGAATTTTAAGGTAAAGAAAGAATATTATTTAAATGATGAAGGAAACCAGATTGATATTTTAGGTAAATCAGTCTATTTACGGATTAAGGAGCTCTCGGGAGAAAAAATAGAATTCCCGGATAATTATTATCAGGGCGGGTATATCTATGATATAGCTAAAGAAGCTAAACAAGCGGGGATAGAAGAGAAAAGCCTGGGTGATTTTTCCGCTAACTATATCTTAAACATTATCAGGCGGGAGCTGGATGATTTTGGGGTCAAGTTTGATTCCTGGTATTCCCAGAAGGAGCTGAATAAAAGCGGCAAGATTGAAGAAGCGCTTAAGTTTTTAAAGAAAAAAGGATTCTTATATGATCAGGATGGTGCTTTGTGGTTTAAGTCAACCTCTTTCGGCGATGATAAGGACAGGGTATTGATAAAAAGCGACGGTGCCTATACTTATCTTGCCCCGGATATTGCCTACCATGATGATAAATACAAGCGCGGGTTTGAATGGTTGATTAATCTTTGGGGGCCAGATCATCACGGCTACATCGGCAGGCTTAAAGCATCAGTCGAGGCATTCGGCAGGCTTCCGGGTTCTTTGTCCGTGCTTATAGTTCAGCTTGCTACTATTTTTAAGGGGGGAAACCCTGTACAGATGTCCACCCGGCGCGGAGAATATATAACTTTAAGAGAAGTATTAGAAGAGGTAGGAAAAGACGCATCCAGATTTTTCTTTATGTCGCGCCGGATTTCAAGCCACCTTGATTTCGATTTAGATATAGCCAAGAAGCAGACTGCAGAGAATCCGGTTTATTATGTTCAATATGCCTATGCCCGTATATACAGTATTCTACGCAATAGTTCCGTAAAACCGGATAAATGCGCGGACCTTTCTCTCTTAAAAGAAGAGGAAGAGAAAGTATTGATTAAAAAACTGCTACAATTTCCCTATATTCTAAATGTATGTTTCAATACGCAAGACCCCTACATGCTGACAGTTTATCTTCAAGAGCTGGCGGAGTCATTCCATAAATTTTATGACCGGCACCGCGTTTTAACTGATAATGAAGCGCTTACTAAAGCCAGGCTTTCTCTTATCGAAGGAGTGAGAATAATAACAGGTACCTCTTTAGAATTATTAGGTATATCTTGCCCTCAGAAAATGTGACCTATGCATTCCCATAAGATACTCAATGTTTCTCCTTTAAACCTTCCCCTCCAGGAAAAATTAACCAAAGGGCTTAAAATATCCCGGATTCTTGCCCAAGCATTAATTAACCGCGGCATAACCGACCCCTCCAAGGCAGATGAATTCTTAAATGTGAAAATTGAGCAGATGCTAGACCCTTTTTTATTTGCCGATATGCACAGCGCAGTTGAAAGAATCAGGCAGGCCTTAAAGAGAAAAGAAGGGGTTATGATCTTCGGAGATTACGATGTTGACGGAATAACCAGCGTCACTATTTTAAATAATACTCTAAAGAAACTCGGATTAAATGCCCAACATTATATGCCGCATCGGGTAAAAGAGGGTTACGGATTAAGCAAAGATATCCTAAGGCTTACTAAGGAAAGAGGGGTAAGCCTTCTTATTACCGCTGACTGCGGGATAAGTAATACAAGGGAAATTGCTCAATTAAAAGAGCATAATATTGATACGATTATAACTGATCATCATGAGCCTTGTAAAGAATCTTTACCTGACGCTTTGGCTATTATTAATCCTAAAGTAAAAGGGAGCACCTATAAATACCGTGATTTAGCGGGAGTAGGGGTTGCCTATAAGCTATGCCAGGCGATATCCGGCTCACTATTAATTGAAGAGCTGGATTTAGTTACTATAGGCACTGTTGCCGATGTAGTGCCTTTAACAGGGGAGAACCGTGTTATTGTTAAAGAGGGTTTAAAAGTTCTCTCCAAGACTAAGAGGCCGGGAATTATGGCTCTAATAGAAAAATCCGGCATACGCCAAAATAAATTTAACCCCACTTTTATCAGTTTTATTTTAGCCCCGCGTCTGAATGCCTCTGGCAGGATGGATTCAGCAGAGGTATCCTTAAATTTATTAACTAGCACTGATCTAAATCAGGCGCAGGAGTTAGCTTCTATTCTTGAGCAGCATAATCGTACTCGCCAGAGGATAGAGTGTAAAATACTGGAAGAGGCAGAGGCGATTATCAATAAGGACGTTAATTTTAAGGAGCATAAGGTGATCGTGGTGGCTAAGGAGGACTGGCATCAGGGGGTCTTAGGGATAGTTGCCTCAAAACTTGCAGACCGGTTTTACCGGCCGGTTATTGTTATCTCTTTGGATGAGGGTATGTGCAAGGGTTCAGGAAGGTCTATAAAGAATTTCCACCTTTTTGAAGCGCTTGGCGAATGCAACGAATTCTTAAACGCCTTTGGCGGGCATGCCCATGCCGCAGGCCTTACGATTGCCCGGGAGAGCATAGATGATTTTAAGAAGAGTATAAACCGGCTGGCGCATAAGAAATTATCCCTCGAGGATCTTTTGCCGGGCTTGGATATTGATATGGAATTAAGCCTTTCGGATTTAGACGATAAATCAGTGGCAGAACTGGATAAGCTTGCTCCTTTTGGCACGGCAAATACAGAGCCGTTATTTTTTACGCGGGGCCTTAAGTTAAAAGGAGAGCCCAAGAGTTTAGCCCGGGAAACCTTAAAGTTTTATGTTACAGACGGAGGCTATACCCGGGAGGCCATAGGTTTTGGGATGAATTCCCTAAGAGGCGATCTTGAAGAAGCAAATACTTTTGATTTAGTTTATACCGCCCGAATGGATAGCTGGATGGCTGAGGATTCCGTGATTTTAGAGGCTAAGGATATATTTTTTAGGTAGCTTGTTTTTAAGCCTTCCTGAACTTGCCTTTTTTGATACATTTAGTGCAGATATAGACTTTCTTAGGATGCCCGTCAATAATGATGCGCATCTTTTGCAGATTGGGAAAGAATTTACGCATAGTCCAGCGGCTGATCTTAGATCCTGTGCCGCCTTTGGCCTTATATTGGCCTTTACGTGTTACTATTTTTCCTTTAAGTTCACCTTTTTTACATAAAGCACATTTCTTAAGCATTTTATCTGCTCCTTAATTTATCAGTTTAATAAGTATACTTGAATTTAAGATATTGTCAAGGTAGAATATAGAGATTGCTGAAATATTAATCTCGAAGATTTTTCTCAAAGACAACATTTTATAGTTTTACTCGTCGGTGAAATTGCGTTTCCCCG